>NZ_JBIALO010000015.1:0-232950 GCF_042873595.1 Streptomyces sp. NPDC004629
GTGGCTGATCGCGCCGTTCCCCGCGCCCCCACCGGCGCCACGCCGTCCTTCGACCGCGGCAACCGTCGTGGCTGATCGCGCCGTTCCCCTCGCCCCCACCGGCGCCACGCCGTCCATCGACCGCGGCAACCGTCGTGGCTGATCGCGCCGTTCCCCGCGCCCCCACCGGCGCCACGCCGTCTTCCGTCCGCGGCAACCGTCGTGGCTGATCGCGCCGTTCCCCGCGCCCCCACCGGCGCCACGCCGTCCTTCGACCGCGGCAACCGTCGTGGCTGATCGCGCCGTTCCCCGCGCCCCCACCGGCGCCACGCCGTCCTTCGACCGCGGCAACCGTCGTGGCTGATCGCGCCGTTCCCCGCGCCCTGCGGGCGTTGCGTCAGCTCACCCTTCAGCGCTTTCCTTGTAGCCCACGCCGCACCACATCGGGAGCGGGGCGCCCTCCGAGACGGTGTCGGCGTCGGGGCGCCACTGCGGCAGCTCGACCACCCCGGGGTCGAGGATCCGCGTGCCCTCGAAGAACCGGGACACCTGCGCATGCGTGCGCGGCGCCGCCTGTTCGGCGGCCCGTTCGTTGTAGACGCGCATGGACTCCGAGACCTCGTCGGCGCCGATGTCCGATGCCGGGTGCGACAGGACCAGATAGCTGCCGGCCGGGAGGGCGTCCACCAGCCGCCGCGCGATCCGGTACGGGTCGTCCGCGTCCGGGATGTACTGGAGGATCGCCACCAGCATCAGGCCCACGGGCCGGGACAGATCGAGGGTGTCGCGCGCCTCCGCGAGGATGCGGTCGACGTCCCGCAGGTCCGCCTGGAGGTAGTCGGTGGCGCCCTCCGCCGTGCTGACCAGCAGGGCCTGGGCGTGGGCGAGCACGACCGGGTCGTTGTCGACGTAGACGACCCGCGCGCCCGGGTCGGCCCGCTGCGCCACCTCATGGGTGTTGTCGGCGGCGGGGATGCCGGTGCCGATGTCGAGGAACTGCCGGATCCCGGCGCGGCTCAGCTCGCGGACGGCCCGGCCGAGGAACGCCCGATTGGCCCGGACCGCCGGGATGATCTGCGGGTTCGCCGTCGCCGCGAGGCGGGCCGCCTCCTCGTCCGCCGGGTAGTTGTCCTTGCCACCGAGCCACGCGTTGTAGACGCGCGCGGGGTGCGCCACCGACGAGTTGAAGGGTGCCATGCCGCCGGTCAATCTGTCGCTCATCGTTCGGTCCTACTCGCTCGCGTGTGCCGACGCGAGCACACTAACCCACGTTCTGATCACCAATGTGTCCTGAGCCAGGGCGAGTTCGAGAAACGGGAAAGGCCCAGGTCGGCGCTCCGGGGTGGTGGCAGCCCCCCGAGGTCGCTGGGGACAGCCCCCGGCCGCTTCGGGTGCCTGGCAGGCTGTCCCGGCCGGTCCCCCGTCCCGAGACTCGACAGCATGACGATCTCCACGGACACCTCCGTCGCGGCCGAGACGCCCGCCCCCCGCCGCCGTGCGCCCGGCTCCGGCTCCGCGGCAGGCAGCGACTTCGCCAGGCTTTCCCAGCGGATCACGGACGCGGGCCTGCTGGAACGGCGGCCCGGCTACTACACGGTGCGGCTCGGCCTGGTGATCGCAATGCTGGCGACGGGCTGGGGGATGTTCTTCGCGCTCGGCGACACCTGGTGGCAGCTCGCGGTCGCCGCCTTCATGGCGCTGATGTTCGGTCAGATCGCCCTGGTCGCTCATGACTTGGCGCACCGGCAGGTCTTCCGGCGGCGCCGGCCGAGCGAACTGTGGGGCCGCCTCTTCGGCAACCTCGGCATCGGCATGAGCTACGGCTGGTGGATGAACAAGCACACCCGCCACCACGCCAACCCCAACCACGAGGAACTCGACCCCGACGTGGCCCCCGACATCCTGGTGTGGTCCACCGAGCAGGCCCGGCACAGCCGCGGCCTGGCCCGGCTCATCGGCGGCCACCAGGCCTTCCTGTTCTTCCCGTTGCTGACGCTGGAGGGCTTCAACCTGCATGTGGCGAGCGCGCGGGCACTGCGCTCGCCGTCCATGAAGAACCGCCTCCTGGAGGGCGCCCTGCTCTTCCTGCACATCGCGGGCTATCTGTCCGCGCTGTTCCTGGTGCTCTCACCCGGCAAGGCGGTGGCGTTCCTCGCCGTGCACCAGTGCCTCTTCGGCGTGTACCTCGGCTGCACCTTCGCACCCAACCACAAGGGCATGCCCACCTTCAGCGGGGACGAACGGCCCGACTTCCTGCGCCGCCAGGTGCTCACCTCCCGCAACGTGACCGGCGGCCCGCTCACCGACGTGCTGCTCGGCGGCCTCAACTACCAGATCGAGCACCACCTCTTCCCGAGCATGCCCACGCCCCATCTGCGACGGGCCCAGGTCATCGTGCGCGCGTACTGCGCGGAGATCGGCGTGCCCTACCACGAGACCGGACTGATCCGGTCGTACCACGAGGCGCTGACCCATATGCACCGGGTCGGGGAACCGATCAGGCGGCAGCGCAAGGAGTCCTGACGGCGCGGTCACTGGTGGCCGAGGAGGTCGCAGACCTGGTCGCCGATCGTGGACCACGCCTCGTCCGGGAGGTCGCCGAGGGCCTGTCGCCGCAGTGCGCGCAGCACCTGTTCGGCGTCGGTGTCGGCCGCGCACGGCACGCTGCCGCTGAGCACGTCGTAGCCGTCGCGGACGGCGACCCGGAGCCGGTTGCGGCCGTCGGCGTCCTGGTGCAGCGCCGCCGCGACGACCAGCGGCGGCGGCCCGCCGGCCGCGCCGGGCAGCTTGCGGTAGGCGCTGGCGAGCGGGGCGCGCCAGTGGAGGCTGAGCAGCAGCGGGCGTTTGGCGGTGACCTCGGCCAGGTCGGTCTCGTGGATGCCGTCGGCGTCCAGGACCCGGGCGCGGGCGTCCAGGACGAGGGCCGCGGGCAGCAGGCACCGCAGGGCGCTGCCGACGATGTTGCCGCCGACGCTCGCCGTCCGGCGCACGGCGCCGGTGCCGATGGTGGCGGCGGCCAGGCGCAGCACATCCGGCACCCGCTCGTCCACCCGGTTCAGCACGACGGCGCCGCCGAGGGATTCACGCCCGATGACGTTGGCCTCCGGCAGGTCGCGCAGGGACATGGCCCGTTGGGGGAAGCCGTCGCGTTGCCAGGTGGCCCACACCAGTGTCGCCCCGCCGATCGGGACGGCCTCCTCCGCCAGGCACTCCTGGGCTTCGGACACGGATTGGGGGAACCGCAGCAGCACGGCGACCGACCTGCCTTTCGTGGGGAGGTGAAGGCGGGAGAGGCGAGGGGGTCGACCTTCGCCCCACCGGCACGGCGCATCTTCGCCGCACGGCGGGGGGCGCATACAGGGCTCACATGAGCATGACCAGGAAAACTGACGGTTCCTCAGGAGGGGAAACGGATCAGCCGCCTTCCGCGCAATGGAGAACAGCCGTATTTCCCGAAGCGCGGAGTTCTCAGAGACACCCGAGGAAATCCGGCGAAAAAGCCCGGTCGCCGAATACGCCGAGTCGAGGCACCGCGGCCGTCCCGATCGTGTGGTGAGCCGCACGTCAGGGGTCCCGTGATGATCCGGGGCCGGGATCCGCTGGTTACCCCGGGGGCCCGCCACGGGGCTCACGGGGACAAAGGGGTGGGATTCCATGGGTGAGTTGCACGAGCGCACGCTGGACGCGACGGGAATGCGTCCCCGCGCGGCGGAGTTCGTCGCCCGCGTCACGGCCCGCAGCCGGCTGCCGCTGGACTACTCGGAGCGAAGCCTGCGCATCGTCGACTTCCTGATCGACGGCCTGCGCAAGGGCGGCGTCCCGCGGGAGCGCAACCGTGAGACGCTGCTCGGGCTCGGCGCCTATGTCGGGGAGGTGCTGGTGCGCCGGGCGGGGGCGGTGTGGGTGGATCTCGACGCCGACCGGCGCGCCTACTTCGGGCAGGCCGTCGGCGTCCGCATGCCGGACGGCCGCATATGGAATCCGCTGGGCAAGGTCCTCAACCGCTACGAGGTGGGCTCCCCCAGGGACTCGCTGCACCTCTTCTACCTGACGCTCCACGGCCGACCGCGCCGGGCCGTCTGAGCGCCGGGTTAATTCGAGGCGAATTCAGTGGTTCACCCGCGAAAGGCCGGCTCACACCCGTACCCGAGCCGGCCTTTTCATCTTCCGTCAAGCCGGCGAAAAGTCACGGACTAGGCGTTACCATCGCGCAATGCGTATCGCCCAGCTCCAAGAAGCCAATGCCCGCATGCTGGCCCACGCACCATCCGTCCGGCCGGTCTCCACGGGCGACATCATCCGTACCCACCGCAAGAAACACCCTTACCGGGGATATGTCGAGATCGACTCCCCGTACTGCGCGCCGTTCGTCATGTTCTGCGTGAACGACGACGCGGTCGCCCTGGACACCCTGTGGAACGGGCGGTTCGGCTATGAACCGGGCAGCCTCGCCACCTGGTCCCGGCTGGCGGCGAGCAGCACGACGATCGCCGATGTCGGCGCGCACGTCGGATACTTCTCGCTGATCGCCGCGCTCGCCAACCCGAAGGCGAAGATCCACTCCTTCGAGCCGGTGGACATGATCCACGCCCGGCTCTCGGTGAACCTCCGCTCGAACAACGTCCAGAACGTGCGGCTCTACCAGGCGGGCGTGTCCAGCGAGCCGGGCTGGGCCGACATCGGCGTCCGCTTCTCCGGGAACCTTCTGTCGACCGGCTCCACGCTGGAGCACGCCGCCGCCGACGCGCAGCTCAAGCGCATCCGGCTCCGCTCGCTGGACGAGGTGTTCGCCGACGCCAGGCTGGACCTCGTCAAGATCGACGTGGAGGGCCACGAGATGTCCGTGCTGCGCGGGGCCCGGCAGGTGCTGAAGCGCGACCGGCCGACGGTGATCCTGGAGGCGCTGGCGGACGCGCCCCTGACCCCGCTCCTCGCCGAGTTCGAACCGCTCGGCTACGACTCCCACTGGGTCACCGAGCACGACGGCACCCTCGTGCCCTCGTACGCGCCCCGGCCGCCCAGGACCCGGAACCTGCTCTTCACCCCGCAGGACTGAGGGAGCCTGCCGCGGGCCCTGTCATCCCTCGAAGCGATAGCCCATGCCGGGCTCGGTGATCAGATAGCGCGGGTGGGAGGGGTCCGCCTCCAGTTTCCGGCGCAACTGCGCCATGTAGACCCGCAGATAATTGGTCTTGCTGTGCTGCGAGACACCCCAGACCTCCTGGAGGAGGTGCTTCTGCGTGACCAGCCGGCCGGGGTGCGTCACCAGGATCTCCAGCAGCTGCCACTCGGTCGGCGTCAGCCGCACGTCCCGCCCGTCCCGTACGGCCCGCTTGGCGAGCAGGTCGATGCTGAAGTGCTCCGTTTCGACGCGGGTCGTCTCGGGCACGAACGGCGTGTCCTCGCTGCGGCGGGCGGCGGCCCGCAGCCGGGCCAGCAACTCGTCCATGCCGAACGGCTTGGTCACATAGTCGTCGGCGCCGGCGTCGAGCGCGGCGACCTTCTCCTCGGAGGCCTGCCGTGCGGACAGCACCAGGATCGGCACCCGGGTCCAGCCGCGCAGGGCCCTGATGACGTCCACGCCGTCCATGTCGGGCAGGCCGAGGTCCAGCAGCACCACGTCGGGCTGACGCGCGGCGGCGAGCCGCAGGGCCGTGGTCCCGTCGGGAGCGGCGTCCACGCCGTAGTGGCGTGCTTCCAGATTGATGACGAGGGCCCGTACGAGCTGTGGGTCGTCCTCCGCCACCAGCACCCTGGTCATGGGCGTGTGCCTTTCCTGTCGTCGCCGGGCCGGGCAAGTCGCCCCGCGCTCTGGACGCCGGCCGTCATCCGTCGGCGCGCACCCCGGCGCGGGGTAGATCGCGGCCGTCCGTCAGGCCCCCGCCGAGGGAGCCGCGCAGCAGTGGGCCGGCCGTCAGGAGCCGCGTGCAGCCGCCGTGCAGCACGCCGACGCCACGGACCGGCCCTGCCGCGAACCGCCCTGGCCGTGACGACCGCGGCCAGGCCGGCGGTCGGCACGGCGCCGGCAGTCCCGCGACGGCCGGCAAGGCGGCCGGTGCGAGCACCGGACGCAAGGCGGCCGGCTTCACGACGGCGGGAGCCGGCGGCCCGGGGCGCTCCCCGGGCCGTCGGCTCGCGTGCCTGTCGCGTAACCCCATCAGTGCTTCGCCACAAGGTCCTTGAGCGCGACATTGAGTTCGAGGACGTTCACCCGGGGCTCGCCGATGAAGCCGAGGGTGCGGCCGCTGGTGTGGTCCTCGACGAGCTTGTCGACCTGGGCGACCGGAAGGCCGTTCTTCGCGGCGACCCGGTGGACCTGGAGGCCGGCGTAGGCCGGGGAGATGTCCGGGTCCAGGCCGGAGCCGGAGGAGGTGACCGCGTCGGCGGGGACATCGGCCGGACGCACCGTGTAGCCGGGCACCGAGTTGTCCTTGACGACCGCGGCCTTGGCGTCCCGCACCTGCTTGACCAGGACCTTGCTGTCGGCGGAGAGGTTGGTGGCACCGGACAGGATCAGCTTGTACTGCGTGTTGAGGCTGTTGGTGCCGAGGCCGTTGGCCGGACGGCCCTGGAACCACTTCAGGTTCGCGTCCGGGGTCTGCTGGCCCTTCTTCAGCGGCAGGTGGTACGACTGCCCGATCAGGGACGAGCCGACGACCGTGCCGTGCGCCTTGATCTCCGAGCCGTTCGCCCGGTCGCGGAACAGCCCCTGGGCGATGCCGGTGACGGCCAGCGGGTAGAGGACACCGGTCACCAGGGTGAGCACGAGGAGGGCACGCAGGCCCGCCCCGAGCAACCGGGCCGTGTTCGTTACGGAGTTGTTCATGGCGATCAGCCGATTCCGGGGATGAGGGAGAGGAGCAGGTCGATGATCTTGATGCCGATGAAGGGTGCGATCAGCCCGCCGATGCCGTAGATCCCGAGATTGCGGCGCAGCATCCGGTCCGCGCTCACCGGCCGGTACCGCACGCCCTTCAGGGACAGCGGCACCAGCGCGATGATGATCAGCGCGTTGAAGACGACCGCGGACAGGATCGCGGAGTCCGGCGAGGACAGGCCCATGACGTTGAGCTTGTCCAGGCCCGGGTAGACCGCCGCGAACAGCGCGGGGATGATCGCGAAGTACTTCGCGACGTCGTTGGCGATGGAGAACGTGGTCAGCGCACCCCGCGTGATCAGCAGTTGCTTGCCGATCTCGACGACCTCGATCAGCTTGGTCGGGTTGGAGTCGAGGTCGACCATGTTGCCGGCCTCCTTGGCGGCCGACGTACCGGTGTTCATCGCCACCCCGACGTCCGCCTGCGCGAGCGCCGGGGCGTCGTTCGTGCCGTCACCGGTCATCGCGACCAGCTTCCCGCCCGCCTGCTCCCGCTTGATCAGCGCCATCTTGTCCTCGGGCGTGGCCTCCGCGAGGAAGTCGTCCACCCCCGCCTCCTCGGCGATCGCCCGCGCGGTCAGCGGGTTGTCACCCGTGATCATGACGGTCTTGATGCCCATGCGGCGCAGTTCCTCGAACCGCTCCCGCATGCCGTCCTTGACCACGTCCTTGAGGTGGATGACGCCGAGGACGCGGGCGCCCCCGTCGTCGTGGACCGCCACCAGCAGTGGCGTACCGCCGGCCTCCGCTATCCGGTCGGCGATCTCCGCCGCGTCCTCGGCGACCGTGCCGCCGCGCCCTTCGACCCAGGCGGTGACCGAGCCGGCCGCGCCCTTGCGGATCATCCGGCCGTCGACGTCCACGCCCGACATCCGGGTCTGCGCGGTGAAGGCGATCCACTCCGCCTGCGCCAGCTCGCCCTGGTGCCGCTCCCGCAGCCCGTACCGCTCCTTCGCCAGCACCACGACCGAACGGCCCTCCGGCGTCTCGTCCGCCAGCGAGGAGAGCTGGGCGGCGTCGGCGAGTTCGGCCGCGGTGGTGCCGTGCACCGGCACGAACTCGGCGGCCTGCCGGTTGCCGAGGGTGATGGTGCCGGTCTTGTCCAGCAGCAGCGTGGAGACATCACCGGCGGCCTCGACCGCACGGCCCGACATGGCCAGCACATTGCGCTGCACCAGCCGGTCCATGCCCGCGATGCCGATCGCGGACAGCAGGGCACCGATGGTCGTCGGGATCAGGCACACCAGCAGCGCCACCAGCACCACCATCGACAGATGCGTGCCCGCGTAGGAGGCGAACGGCGGCAGCGTCGCGCACGCCAGCAGGAACACGATCGTCAGCGACGCCAGCAGGATGTTCAGGGCGATCTCGTTCGGCGTCTTCTGCCGCGCCGCACCCTCGACCAGCCGGATCATCCGGTCGATGAACGTCTCACCCGGCCTCGTCGTGATCTTGATGACGATCCGGTCCGACAGCACCTTCGTACCGCCCGTGACCGCCGACCGGTCACCGCCCGACTCGCGGATCACCGGAGCCGACTCCCCCGTGATCGCCGACTCGTCGACCGAGGCGACGCCCTCGATCACATCCCCGTCACCGGGGATGACGTCCCCGGCCTCGCACACCACCAGGTCACCGATCTCCAACCCGGTGCCCGGCACCCGCTCCTCGCGGCCCGCGCTCAGCCTGCGGGCGACCGTGTCGGTCTTCGCCCGGCGCAGCGTGTCCGCCTGCGCCTTGCCCCGGCCCTCCGCGACCGCCTCCGCGAGATTGGCGAAGACCACGGTCAGCCACAGCCAGGCGCTGATCGCCCAGCCGAACCAGTCCCCGGGATCCGTGAAGGAGAACACGGTGGTGAGGACGGACCCGATCCACACCACGAACATGACGGGAGACTTGACCATCACCCGTGGATCGAGCTTGCGGAAGGCGTCCGGCAGGGACTTGACGAGCTGCTTGGGATCGAAGAGACCTGCGCCGACACGGCCATCGGCCGGCTTGTGCCCGGTGGGCACATCACTGTGCGGCGCCCTGGTCGGAGTGGCTGTGGACATGACGTCCTCTGACTTCTCTCTACGGGTGGTCTTCACGCCAGCCCCTCGGCGAGCGGACCCAGCGCCAGGGCCGGGAAGTAGGTCAGACCGGTGATGATCAGGATCGCGCCCACCAGCAGGCTGGTGAACAGGGGCTTCTCGGTGCGCAGGGTGCCCGCGGTGAGGGGAACGGGCTGCTGCTCGGCGAGCGAGCCGGCCAGCGCCAGTACGAACACCATCGGCAGGAAGCGGCCGAGCAGCATCGCCAGCCCGGTCATGGTGTTGAACCAGTCCGTGTTCGCGTTCAGGCCGGCGAAGGCGGAACCGTTGTTGTTCGCGGCGGAGGTGAAGGCGTACAGGACCTCGGAGAATCCGTGCGCGCCCGAGTTGAGCATCGAGTGCGAAGGCGTCGGCAGCGCCATGGAGGCCGCCGAGAAGACGAGCACCAGGGCCGGGGTGATCAGGATGTAGACAGCCGCCAGCTTGATCTCGCGCGAGCCGATCTTCTTGCCCAGGTACTCGGGGGTACGGCCCACCATCAGACCCGCGATGAACACCGCGATCACGGCCATGATCAGCATGCCGTACAGTCCGGAGCCGACACCACCGGGCGCGATCTCGCCCAGCATCATGCCGAGCATGGTGATGCCGCCGCCGAGGCCGGTGAACGAGGAGTGGAAGGAGTCCACCGCGCCGGTCGACGTCAGGGTGGTCGACACCGCGAAGATCGACGAGCCGCCGACCCCGAACCGGACCTCCTTGCCCTCCAGCGACGCGCCCGCCGCCTGGAGCGCCGGACCGTGGTGGGCGAACTCCGTCCACATCATCAGGGCGACGAAGCCGACCCAGATGGTGCCCATGGTGGCGAGGATCGCGTACCCCTGCCGCACCGAACCGACCATCAGACCGAAGGTGCGGGTCAGCGAGAACGGGATCACCAGGATGAGGAAGATCTCGAAGAGGTTGGTGAAGGGGGTGGGGTTCTCGAAGGGGTGCGCGCTGTTGGCGTTGAAGTAGCCGCCGCCGTTGGTGCCCAGCTCCTTGATCGCCTCCTGGGAGGCGACCGCGCCGCCGTTCCACTGCTGGGAGCCGCCCATGAACTGGCCAACCTCGTGAATGCCGGAGAAGTTCTGGAGCGCCCCGCAGGCGACCAGCACCACCGCGGCGACGGCGGCGATCGGCACCAGGACGCGCACCGTGCCCCGCACCAGGTCGGCCCAGAAGTTGCCCAGCTCGCCGGTGCGCGCACGGGCGAAGCCCCGCACCAGCGCCACCGCGACGGCGATGCCGACGGCGGCGGAGACGAAGTTCTGCACCGCGAGACCCGCCGTCTGCACGACATGGCCCATCGTCTGCTCGCCGGAGTACGACTGCCAGTTCGTGTTCGTCACGAAGGAGACGGCCGTGTTGAACGACTGCGCCGGGCTGACGGAGGCGAAGCCGAGCGAGCCGGGCAGCACGCCCTGGAGGCGTTGCAGCAGGTACAGGAACAGGACACCGACCGCGGAGAAGGCCAGCAGGCTGCGCAGATACGCGGGCCAGCGCATCTGGGTGTCGGGGTGGGCGCCGATCCCCTTGTAGATCCACTTCTCGACACGCAGGTGCTTGTCGGAGGAGTAGACCCGGGCCATGTAGGCGCCCAGGGGGACGTGGACCAGCGCGAGCGCGCCTATGAGCGCCAGCAGCTGGAGGACAGCGGCGAGTTGGGAACCCATGGCGCGGCTCAGAACCTCTCCGGGAAGATCAGGGCGAGGACGAGATAACCCAGCAGGGCGACGGCCACGACCAGTCCTACGACGTTCTCGGCGGTCACAGCTTTGTCACCCCCCGGGCGACAAGGGCCACCAACGCGAACACCGCGATCGTGGTGACGACGAAGGCCACATCGGCCATCGCGAACTCCTGGAGTGAGGTTCGACAGAATCGGACACATAGAGGAAAGCGCGTCACCGACCGAATCCGACCGTGCGTTGACGGCCCCCATACGGCACCCAGCACACCCTTGACGGGCCTCTTACGCCACTCGACCGATTCGGCCGAGTGGGTGGCCCGAAGGCCGGTGACCCAGGTCACAGCAGGTGCTGCCACAGCCGCTCCGGCTCGTTCTCCGGGTGCAAGCCGCTGCACTTCCGTCAGCGCCGCATCAAGACGGACCGACCGAGCCTTCCGGGCCTCTACGGTCGGCGGTGACGCGCCGGGCTGTCGCTCGGCCTTGCCGCGCTGCTCTTCGTCGTGCCGTTCCCGGCCCGGGTGTCCACGGGCGGGAACCGGCCGGCCGTGCGCTGTGGCTCCGCCTGCACGAGGGCGCGCGCAGGGCGGTGGCGGACGGCCTGCTGCTGTGCGGGCAGGCGGGGCCGCCCCGGCTGTCGGTCCGCGTCGCACACGAGACGGGACGCGCTGTGTTCACCCCGCCCCCGGCTGAAGCAGCCGCCCGTCCCGCCCCACCGGGCGCCGGCGGTGACCAGGGCCTTCTTCACCGGCGGGGTGGAGCGGGCGGCGTTGCCGACCAGGTCGGCGATCACTCGCTCCGGCAACGGCGGATCGGCCAGCGCCTCCGGGACCCTCCGGACGCCGAGCCGGGCGCCCCGCAGGGGCGCGGGGAACTGTGCGATCAGCCGTGTCGGCGCCGTGCGCAGACGCCGGTGCGTGGCGGCCCGATGGGCGGGAGCCACGTCATCCGTCCCGTTTCGCGGAGGTGATCACCGCCGAAACAACCGCCGTGGCCGCCAGGCTCCCCATCATGACCAGCCCCACCCCGACCATGAACAAGCCGCTGGAGTCGTCCGACCAGTCGTAGTAGGCGGCAGCGGTGAGCCCCGCCGTGGTGCCGAGCACGGCACCGACGACGTACCGCCGGGACGCCGCCCAGCACACCGCCGCCAGCAGGGTCAGCACCAGGCCGATCACCTGCCATGCCTCGTACGGCCCGGTCACCGTCCCGTCGGCGCGCACCGCACGTACCCGGTCCCAGCCCAGCCAGGCCGCCCACACCGCCGCCGACACCCCGGCGAGCACGAGAACCGACAGCACCTGGGGAAGTGGTTTCCGCATTCCTTGACGCATGCCCCCAGCGTTTCCGCCGCCCGCGCCGGCGCCCAGAGCGCAGGTACTCAAACTCCGTCCGAGTACCTGCTCCGCCAGAAACGCCGCGACCTGCCGTCGGCCGTCTGCGACACCGTCATGGCTGGTCGCGCAGTTCCCCCGCGCCCCCTGCCGTAACGTCCGGATCGGCATCGCACCATGGCGAAGCCCCGGCCCGACGGTCGGCCAGTCATGCAACCCGAACCCGCTGGGGATGAGATCACCATGACGAAACACGAAGGCACGATCGGCGTCATCATGCCGCGCGACATTCCGGCACCGGACATCGTCCCGTTCGCCCGACGCGCGGAGACACACGGCTTCGACGAGCTGTGGGTGGTGGAAGACCTCGGCTACCGGGGAGGACTGACCCAGGCGGCCACCGTCCTCGCCGCCACGACCAGGATCCGCGTCGGCGTCGGACTGCTGCCGGCCGCCGCCCGCAACGTGGCCTTCGCCGCGATGGACATCGCGGGCCTCGCCCAACTGCATCCCCACCGCATCGACATCGCCGTCGGCCACGGCATGCCGGCCTGGATGCGCGGCGTCGGCGCATGGCCCAAGAGCCCCCTCACCCTCCTGTCCGAATACATCACCGTCCTCAAGGCGCTGCTGAGCGGCCGGCCCGTCCACCATGACGGACAGTACGTACGCATCGACGGTCTGCACCTCGACGAGAGCGCCGTACCGGCGGCGGTCCCCGACGTCCTGGCCGGCGTGCGCGGCCCCAGATCCCTGGCCGTGTCCGGCGACGTGGCCGACGGCACCCTCCTCGCGGAACCGGTGACACCCGCCTACGTACGAGAAGCCCTCAAGCACATCGCCCCGAGCCGCCCGCACCGGCTGGCCGCCTACAACATCGCCGCGATCGACGACGACCCCGCCGTCGCGCTGGCGGCCGTCCGCCCCGCCCTGGACGTGGTCGGAGAGCCGGACTGGCGGCCCCACATCGCCCCGCTGCCCTTCCACGACGACCTCGTGTCCCTGCGCTCGCGCTGCGCCGACCCCCAGGAGTTCGCCCGCTCCCTGCCGGACGAATGGGTCCGCCAACTCGCCGTGGCAGGCACGCCGGAGCAGGCCCGGTCCAGGCTGGCGGACTTGTTCGACGCGGGCGTCACCAGCGCCGTCCTCACTCCCTTGGGCCCCGACCACCTGGCGTCGCTGGACGCACTGGCGGCAGTGCTCTAGCCGTCACCGGAAGTACCCTGCCGGTTGTATGTGAGCCAGGCCAACTCCCGGGGTGGGCGGGGGCGTCGGTGCTGCTCCCGCCGGGAACGGTCGTGCTCTGGTGGAGGAGTTGCCCGACGGTCCGGGTGCCGTGGAAGACGCCCGTGTCGCTGGAGCGGTCAGCGCCTCCATGTCGGCGGCGAGCAGACCGGCGGTCGCCGACAGCCGTGGCACGGCGCCGGCGGCAACGACGATTCGGGGGGCGTCACCGAGAGTGAAGGCGGTGGGTCCCGCGGTCCAGTCGGCCAGAGCCGGGATGACGGCGGGGGGCGCCGGAGGCGGCACGGGTTTGCGTCGGCGAGGCCGGGCTCCAGGCAGCGGCGGCGGCCAGTCCCACACCGCCGAGCCACCTGGTGACGATGGCCGAGCCGGAGCCCGGATCAGCCGATTCGCACGCCGGCTTCACAGCACATCCACGCGGACGTGATCACGCCCTCCTGGCCGCCCAGTGATCCGAAGTCGACTTGGCCGACGCCGAGTTGGTTCCCGCGCCTGGCCACCGCTCCCCCGAGGCCGGCCCCGGCACACCGCTTCCGGTTCGCCGAACTGGGCGCCGCAGAAGGCACGTTGCAGCACTCGTCTCAAAGCTTGCGCACAAATTCCACACATCCTCTCTTCATACCGGCCCCGATGGTCTAGATTGACCGTGCTTCAGCTGTTCGGACACGAGGCGACCATTAATGATCTATAGGTCCGGTGCTACGGAAAGCCAGCAGTCGCGTCCCCGGCGCCGGACGTGGGGGTGATCGATTCTTGGGGCCCGAGGGGGGTCTTGGGTGCGGGGAGCACCCGGGGTTTCGACGGGTTCCGGCGCTCCTCAGGAGTCGGGCAGGACGTCTGCTGCCGTCAGGGTGGGTTGTTCAAGTACCTCTGAAATAGCCGGGATGTCATGCGCGGGAGGCGGGGGCCTCCCGGGGGGAGGAACAGCGCGGCACGGGGGGCGGGGGCCTCCCGGGCGGAGGAACAGCGTTACGCGAACACGTCGAATCACCGCAGACCTGGGGGGTTCTGTGCGGCAAGGGGGATTAGTCAGCCCGTTTCCGTCGGCGCGCGAGCGTCTGGCGAACGAGGAGATCAGCCGGCCCGCGAGCGACTGGGAGCAGCGGTACCGCCGTACCGTGATCATCAGCGATACCGTGGCCACCGCCTTCGTGGTGACGGCGATCGGCAACTTCTTCGGGGCCCGGGACGCGGCCAACTGGCACGAGAAGTGGGGCATTCTCGCCTTCGGCACCGAACTGCTGGTGCTGGGGGCCCTTGCGGTGAGCCGGTCGTGGGCTCCGGCCGTGCTCGGCCAGGGCGCCGAGGAGTTCCGCCGGCTCGGACGCTCACTGTTCGCGGCGACCGTCGTACTGGCGCTCGGCGGGATCGCCCTCACCTCGCGCAACATCAAACTCTGGATCTTCGTCGCGATCCCCGCGATCGCGCTCGTCACCATGACCGCGCGGTATCTGCTGCGCCTCTGGCTGCACAAGCAACGGAAGGAAGGGAGGTGCCTGCGACCGGTGCTCGCCGCCGGGAGCCCGGCCACCGTGCGCGACCTGATCACCCGGACCCGCAAGTTCCCGCACCTCGGCTGGCGGGTGGATGCGGTGTGCACGACGGACGGTCTCGTGCTCGACGGTGACCACCTGGACGGAGTGCCGGTCGTCGGCCGGCTGGCGGACGCCGCGGGCCACGTCCGCCGCGACGGCTACCGTGTCGTCGCGGTCACACCGGACCCGCACTGGTCACCGGACCGGCTGCAGCGGCTGGCCTGGAACCTCGAAGGCAGCGACGCCGAGATGGTCGTGGCCCCCGTGCTGATGGAGGTGGCCGGCCCGCGGCTGCACGTCGACGCGGTGCTGGGGATCCCGCTGCTGCGGGTCAGCATGCCGGCCTTCACCGGGGGCCGCCGGGCGGTCAAAGAGGTCGTCGACCGGATGGGCGCGGCGATCCTGCTGGTGCTGTTCGCGCCGCTGATGGTGTTCGTCGGGCTGCTCGTGCTGGTGGACAGCCGGGGTGGGGCGTTCTACCGCCAGCGCAGAGTCGGCAAGGACGGCCGCGAGTTCACCATGCTCAAGTTCCGCACCATGGTCGCCGGGGCTCACCGGGCACGTGCCGAGCTGGCCGACCGCAACGAGGGCGCAGGCCTGCTGTTCAAGCTCCGCCGGGATCCGCGGGTGACCCGGGTGGGAACGGTGCTGCGCCGGTACTCGATCGACGAACTCCCGCAGCTTTTCAACGTGCTCACCGGATCGATGTCGCTCGTCGGTCCGCGGCCTCCGTTGCCGGAGGAGTCCGCCGCGTACGGCCCGGACATCCGGCGGCGGCTGCTGGTCAAGCCCGGACTCACCGGCCTGTGGCAGATCAGCGGACGCAGCGATCTGTCGTGGGAGGAGGCGGTCCGGCTGGACCTGCGGTACGTGGAGGACTGGTCGCTCGCCCTGGACACAGTGATCTTGTGGAAGACGCTGCGTGCGGTGCTCTATGGCCAGGGGGCCTACTGATGCGCGGGGGTCTGCAACTCAACGGTCCCGCCGGTGTGCGGACCGCAGGCCACAAGGGCCTGCAAGGGGGGAGGAACGGGTCATGAGAGTCAGCGTTTTCGGGCTCGGCTACGTGGGCTGCGTGTCGGCCGCGTGCCTGGCCGGCATGGGTCACGAGGTCATCGGGGTGGACGTGAACCAGGTGAAGGTCGACCTGGTCAACGACGGCAAGGCCCCGGTGGTCGAGGAGCGGATCGGCGAGCTCATCGCCGAGGTCGTGCGGACCGGAGCATTACGCGCCACCGGCGACGTCCGCGAGGCGATCATGGGCAGCGAGGTGTCGCTGGTCTGCGTGGGCACGCCGTCGGAGCCCAACGGCAGCCTGTGCACCACGTACTTGGAGCGGGTCACCGAGCAGATCGGCGCCGCGCTGGCGGATCGTCATGGGCGCAGTGGGCGGCACACCGTCGTGTTCCGCAGCACCATGCTCCCGGGCACCTGCCTGAACCTGCTGGTACCGATCCTGGAGAAGTGCGTCGGCGGCACGGCCGGGGTGGACATCGGAGTCGCGGTCAACCCGGAGTTCCTGCGCGAGGGCACGAGTGTGCGGGACTTCTTCGACCCGCCCAAGACCGTCATCGGTGAACTCGATGCGGCAAGCGGCGATGCGGTGGCGGCGCTGTACGACGGCTTGCCCGGCGAGGTGTTCCGGGTGCCGGTCCCGACGGCCGAGGCGATCAAATACGCGGACAACGCGTTCCACGGCCTCAAGATCGGCTTCGCGAACGAGCTGGGCGCGGTGTGCCAGGCGCTCGGCGTGGACTCGCACCAAGTGATGGACGTGTTCCTGGCCGACCGCAAGCTGAACATCAGCCCCGCCTACCTGCGGCCCGGCTTCGCCTTCGGTGGTTCCTGCCTGCCCAAGGACCTGCGCAGCCTGGTCCACGCGGCGCAGCGGGCCGACGTCTCGGTGCCCATCCTCGCCCATGTGCTGCCCTCCAACTCCGACCATCTGCAACGCGCGGTGGAGCTGGTCGAGCGCACCGGCAAGCGCCGGGCGGGCCTGTTCGGGCTGTCCTTCAAACCCGGCACCGACGACCTCCGCGAGAGCCCGCTCGTCGAGCTGGCGGAGAGGCTCTTCGGCAAGGGGTACGACCTGCGGATCTACGACGCCAACGTGAGCCTTTCCCGGCTGCTCGGCGCGAACCGCGAGTACATCGAGACCCGGCTGCCACACCTTGCGCACCTGCTCGCGGATTCCGTCGACGAGGTGCTTGAGCACGCCGAGGTGTGCCTGGTCGGGACCAGGGATCCGGCCGTGCTGTCGGCGCTGCCCCATGGCGACGGCCCGATGATCGTCGACCTCATCCGCCTTCCCGACGCCGAAGCGCGCCAGGCCGAACCGGGGTACATGGGCCTTGCTTGGTGACGCGACCAGCGGCGACGGCGACCGGACGCACCGGCGCGCGCTGATCCTGGTGGAGAACCTGTCCGTGCCGTTCGACCGGCGGGTGTGGCAGGAGTGCACGACGCTGCGCGACGCGGGCTGGGAGGTGCATGTCATCTGTCCCCGGGGAAGCAAGCGGGACACGGAGCCGGAGGCGGAGATCGACGGGGTGCGGATCCACCGCTACCCATTGCGCGCGGCCACCGGAGGGCCGGCCGGCTATCTGCGGGAGTACGGATCGGCGTTGTGGCATACGGTCCGGCTGGCCCGGAAGGTCGGCCCGGTCGACGTGGTCCACGCCTGCAACCCGCCCGACCTGCTGTTCCTGCCGGCCCTGTGGCTGAAGCGGCGCGGAGCGCGGTTCGTCTTCGACCAGCACGACCTGGTACCCGAGCTGTATCTCTCCCGGTTCGGCCGCGGCGAGGATCTGCTCTACCGCGCCGTGTGCGCGCTGGAACGGCTGACCTACCGGGCCGCGGACGTCGTGCTCGCCACGAACGAGAGCTACCGGGATGTCGCGGTGCGCCGTGGCGGCCGGCGGCCCGCGGACGTTTTCGTGGTGCGCAGCGCGCCCGACATCGACCGGTTCCACCCCGTGCCGCCCGAGCCGGAGCTGAAGCGCGGCAAGCCTCATCTGCTGTGTTATCTCGGCGTCATGGGCCCGCAGGACGGCGTCGACTACGCCTTGCGGGCCCTCGCGAAGCTGCGCGACGAGCTGGGGCGGACCGACTGGCATGCGGTGTTCGTCGGCGCCGGCGACACCTTCGACGCGATGGTGGAGCTGTCCGGGCGGCTCGGACTCTCGGAGCAGGTGCAGTTCACCGGGCGTATTCCGGACGCCGACCTGGTGCGCTATCTGTCCACCGCGGACGTGTGCCTCTCCCCCGACCCACGCAATCCGCTCAACGACGTGTCGACCATGAACAAGGTCCTGGAGTACATGGTGATGGGCCGGCCGGTCGTCTCGTTCGACCTGAAGGAGGCGCGCGTCTCCGCCGGTGACGCCGCCGTCTACGCGCCCGCCAACGACGAGGCCGAGTTCGCGGGGCTCATCGCGCTGCTGCTGGACGATCCGGAGAAGCGGGCCCTGATGGGCAAGGCCGGCCAGGAGCGGATCAGCGGGCCGCTCTCCTGGCGGAACTCGCAAGCGTCGCTGCTCGCCGCCTACGCCGCTGCCTGCCGTGACCGCGCTCCGGCGTCGGCGGGCGACCCGGACCGGGCAGGGCGGAGGCCGCGCCGTTGAGCGATGACCCGATACGCCTGGTCACGATCGGGCGGATTGTCCGTCGGCGCCGGCGGCTGCTCGCCCTCCTCGCCCTGGTGGGTGCGCTCGTCGGCTACGGCACCTCTGTGCTGTTTCCGCCGCGTTACACGACGTCGGCATCGGTACTGCTGCCGGGGGCGTGGGAGGAGCGCGAGCTGCTGACCCAGGCGGAGATCGCGACCAGTTCGGTCGTGGTCGACCGCGCGGCCACCACGCTTCACTGGGCCGGGGTCAGCGGCAGCGACCTGCGGGACCGGGTGAGCGCCGAGGCCGCCGACGGGAACATCATCAAGATCTCGGGCACGGCCGACACCCCGGAGCGCGCACAGCAACTCTCCGATCAGGTGGCCCGGCAGTTCGTCGCATTCGCCGCGCGGATCGTGGACGACGACGCCGACCCCGAAGCGGCGGCACAGCTCAAGGCATTGCAGCAGATGGTGGTGCAGACCAACCGCCGCATCACCGAGCTGGCCGATGCGGCCGATCCCGGGCAGACCGTGGAGAGCGTGCAGACCCGCACCGAGCTGGCGAAGCTGCGCACCTCGCTCCAGGAGGCCATCAGCAAACTGGACCAGGCCGACCCGGCTGCCGACAAGGCCAACATGGTCGTCATGGGTCCTGCGGCCCGGCCGGCCGGCGAGGCACCGCCGACGCGGATCCAGCTCGTCGCCGCCGGGGCGCTGCTGTTCTTCCTGCTCGCGGTCGTCGGCCATCTGACCGCCGCACGGATGAGTCGCCGGCTGCGCACCCAACCGGAGATCGCCGCGGCGCTGGGCTCGGCGCTGCTGGGTACCGTCGACGTACCCGATGACCGGCCCGCGCACCGGCCGGAAGGCCGTGGCCCGCGGGCCCGGATCCGCCGGCTGCTGGGCCTCGACATCCGGTGGGACGTACCGGCCCCGCAGACGTCCGGCGACGAGGCCGGCCGGCTGATCCGCTACCGGCGGGTGTGCGCCCGCCTCCGGGAAGAGCTACCGGGCCCCCGGCGGCTGCTGGTTGTCGTCCCGGACGGCGACGAGATCGCCCGCCGGGCCGCCGGGCAGCTTGTCGCCGAGGCCGAGAGCGATCCGCTGCTGCGGGTGGTGGGGGTTTCCGTGTCCCAGCCGATGGTGCCGGACCGCGACGACGAGTCCGGTGCCCTGGTCGTGCTCAGCGCGGGGAGCTGGACCGCAGGGGAGCTGGCCGGCATCGCCGAGGCGTGTGCGGACGCCCGGCACGAGGTCGTCGGCATCGTCGTCGCCGGCACGGTCCGGGCCCGTCCGACGCCGCCTGCCGGCCGTCCCCGGCATGCCGCCACACCGGTGCTCGCGATGGGCGACGACGCGAAGGGAAGTTCAGGGTGACGACGAGTACGACGTCGCAGTCGTCGGCCGCCGCTCCGCTGCTGGACCTGCAGGCGCTGGTGGTGGCGGTGCGCAGGCGGCGCCGCTTCTGGTGCTCCATGGCGCTGCTGGGGCTGCTCATCGGCGCGGCGGTGGCGGTGCTGCGGCCGCCGCCGCCGACCGCGGTGACCAAGGTGCTGGTCGCGCACAAGGAGGACCAGCCGAACGATCCCGGAACGCTGATCCGCACCGATGTCGCGCTGCTGCACACCACGCGGATCGCCGGTGAGGCCCTGCGATTGCTCGACTCCCCGGAAAAACCAGAGGACTTCATGCGGGACTACGGGGGGATCGGCCTGACCAACAACCTGCTGCAGATCACTGTGACGGGTGACAGCGACGCGGAAGCGGTGGCCCGCGCGAAGGCGCTGGCCGACGCGTTCGTCGCGGACCATGTGAGGCGGATGAAGGAAGCCGCGAACGCCGAGGCCAAGGCCCTGCTCGACCAGCGTGACCGCATGCGGGGCGAACTCGCCGAGGTCAACAAGGCGATCGGAGACGGATCGCCGGACAGCGGGCCGAAGGCGTCGGCGGACCTGGAGTCGCTCTTCGCCCGGCGGGCCGAACTCACCTCGCAGATCGCCGATTTCAGCCAGCGCGCCGCGGAGACACGCGTCGGCACGCCCCAGCTCATCGCCGGCACCCAGATCGTGGACGCACCGCGCACGGTGCGGCACTCCCTGCCCAGAACCGCTGCCACCGACGCCGCGATCGGACTCGTCCTCGGGCTCGTCCTCGGGCTCGCGGTGGCCGCGGTCGGCACGGTGGTGGCGGACCGCCCCGTGCTGCGCCGGGAGATCGCGGCGAACCTCGGCGCCTCGGTCATCGCGGAACTGCCCCGCCGGTCGGGCAGGCTGTGGCAGCGCCGACGGATCCGGGTGACACGCGAACGGCTCACCGCGTCCCTGGCCCGCACCGCGCGCGGTTCCGCGGAACCGCTGTCCCTGCTGGAACTGGGCTGTGCGCGCAGTACGAGCGTGATCGCCCTGGACCTCGCCGGGGCACTGACGGCGGACGGACCGGTGGTCGTCATCGACGGTCTGCCCGGTCCACAGCTCGCGGGCCGCCGCCCGAAGCCGGGGAACCCCACCGTGGTCAGCGGCGAGCGGGCCGCGGCCGTGTCGCATCAGGAGCGCCGGCTCGGCGTCGGCTCGGTGGCGCCCGGCACGGCGTGGACCGACCTCCGGTATCTCGGCACGCAGACCGTGCTCGTCGTGCGTGCCGGGCACGGCAGCGCCGCATGGCTGCACACCGTGGCGCGGCAGCTCGCCGACCAGCGCATCCCGGTGATCGGTGTGGTGCTGATCGACCCCGATCCGCGTGACCGGACCGACGGCACGCTGTGGGACGGGCCGCGCACCGCGCTGCGCGGCCCGATCGAGCGGCCGGCCCGGCACAACGGTGGGGGTACCTCCCACGCCGTTCAGGCAGTGGGGGAGGGCCGGCGGCAGACGGAGCGGCTGCCGACGTGGGCGGCGCGGGTTCCGGACAGCGACCAGGAGGCGCGGTAGGACATGTGTGGCATCGCAGGCACGTACCGCTGGCCGGACGGGAAGGCCGTGGCCGACCGGCTCACCGATACCCTCGCCCACCGCGGTCCGGACGGGGCGGGCCGCTACAGCCACCCCGCCGGTGACGGCGAAGTGCACCTCGGGCACCGCCGGCTGGCCGTCATCGACCTGTCCGAGACCGGCGCCCAGCCGATGGTCTCTGGCGGCCTCGTCCTGACGTACAACGGCGAGCTGTACAACGCGCCCGAGCTGCGCGCCGAGTTGGTAGCCGCCGGGGTGCGCTTTCGCGGTACCTCCGACACCGAGGTGCTGCTGGAGGCCTGGCGTCGCTGGGGCACGGACTGTCTGCCCCGGCTGCGCGGCATGTTCACGTTCGGGATCTTCGACGAGCGAACCGGTGACCTGGTGCTCGCCCGCGACCAGCTCGGCATCAAGCCGCTGTTCCTGCTCCGGCGCGGCGAGGGCCTGGTGTTCGCCTCCGAGCTGAAGGCGCTCGCCGCCGTGACCGGCGGGTCGCTCCAGGTGGACCATGCGGCGCTGGTGGCCTCGCTGCTGTACTACTGGGTGCCGGACTCACGGTGCGCGTTCCGCGAGGCGGAGAAGCTGCCGCCGGGAAGCTGGCTGAGGTGCCGGCCCGACGGCCGGGTGGAGCGCGGCCGGTACTGGCACCTCCGGGACGTCGCCGCCGAGGCCCGGGAGCGGGCCCGGGGCGGCGAGCAGCCGGATGTCGCCGCCGTCGTCGAGGAGTCGACCAGGCGCCACCTGCTCTCCGACGTACCCGTGGCGACCTTCCTGTCCGGCGGGCTGGACTCCAGCTATCTGACCGCGCTGGCGGCCCGCGACCGGCCCGGGATCTCCGCTTACACGATCGGTTTCCGCGCCGAGGACGCCCGGTTCGAGGCGATGCCGGACGACCTGCGTTATGCCCGGCGGGTGGCCGAGCGGTTCGGCGTCGACCTGCAGGAGATCGAGATCGCGCCGAATGTGCTCGACCTGCTGCCGCAGATGACGTACCACCTGGACGAGCCGATCGGCGACCCCGCCGCGATCAACACGTTCCTGATCTGCTCGGCCGCCCGGGAGGCCGGGGTCAAGGTGATGCTCTCGGGGATGGGAGCCGACGAGTTGTTCGCCGGTTACCGCAAGCACCTGGCCAATCTGATCGCGCTGCGCTACCAGCGCATCCCGCGGCCCCTGCGGCGCGGCCTGTCCAGGGCCGTGGACCGGCTGCCGGTCGCCACGGCCCGCCGGGGGTACCGGTCGGTGCGCTTCGCGAAGCGGTTTCTGTCCTTCGCCGATCTGCCGGAGGAGACCGCGTTCCGGCGCAGCTACACCATGTACGACCGGGACGAACTGCTCGCCCTCATCGACCCGGACCTGGCCCCGGCGGTCGAGGACGTGCTGATGGAGCACGCGGACATCTACCAGGACAACGACCTCGACGACTTCGTCAACCGCATGTGCCTGGGCGACGCCCGGATGTTCCTGCCGGGCCTGAACCTCGCGTACACGGACCGGTCGAGCATGGCCGCGTCGACCGAGGTGCGGGTGCCGTATGTGGACGTCGAGGTGGTCAAGGCGGCGTTCGCCGTGCCCGGTGATCGCAAGATCGTCGGACGGCAGGGCAAGGCCGTCCTCAAGGAGGCGGCCACCTCGATCCTGCCGCGGGAGATCGTCTACCGGCCCAAGGGCCTGTTCAGCGCCCCGCTGCGCGCCTGGATGAGCCGGGATCTGGCCCCGCTGGTGCGCGAGGTGGTGAACGACGGCGAACTCGTGCGGTCCGGGCTCCTGCGCCGCGACGCGCTGGCACGCATGGTCGCCGAGGACGCCGCCGGGCATCGGGACTTCTCCAAGCATCTGTGGCATGTGCTGACCCTTGAGTACTGGTACCGCGGCGCGACCTCCGGGGCCGGCCAGAACTCCCCCTCGACGGCGTAGAGACAAAGGACTTCGGGTGAAACAGGTTGTGCAGAACTACAAGAGCGGCGAGCTGGCGCTGCTTGACGTGCCGGTGCCCCGGTGCAAGCCGGGCGGTGTGCTGGTCCGCAGCGCCTACTCGCTGATATCCACCGGGACCGAGCTGATGAAGGTGTCCGAGGCCGGCATGTCGATGCTGGGCAAGGCCCGCTCCCGGCCGGACCAGGTGGCCAAGGTCGTGCAGAGCGTGGCCACCAACGGGGTGCCCGCCACCTACCGCAAGGTGATGGGCAAGCTGGACTCCTACACGCCGCTGGGCTACTCGCTGTGCGGGGTGGTCGAGCAGGTCGGCGCCGGGATCGAGGACGTGAAGGCCGGCGACCTCGTGGCCTGCGCCGGCAACGAGCACGCGTTGCACGCCGAGTTGAACTGGGTGCCGAAGAACCTCTACGCCCCGGTGCCGGACGGCCTCGCGCCCCGGCACGCGGCCTTCGGCACCGTCGGGTCGATCGCGTTGCAGGGCGTCCGCCGCGGCGAGCCACAACTCGGCGAGGTCGCGCTGGTCATCGGCCTCGGTCTGATCGGGCAGCTGGTGGTGCAGCTCCTCGCGGCCTCGGGAGTCCGCGTCGTCGGCGCCGACCCCGACCCGGCGCGCTGCGGGCTCGCCGAGCGCCTGGGCGCGGCGGCCTGCGGCGATCCCGCGTCCGCGGCCGTGGAAACCGCCGTCGCCGAACTCACCGGCGGTCTGGGCGTGGACCAGGTGTACCTGGCCGCAGGCGGCGACAGCAACCAGCCCGTCGAACTGGCCGCACGGCTCAGCCGGGACCGCGGCCGGGTCGTCGACATCGGCAAGTGCCGCCTGGACCTGCCGTGGAACGCGTACTACGAGAAAGAACTGGACGTCCGCTTCTCCCGTTCGTACGGCCCCGGTCGCTATGACCCGTCGTACGAGCTGGAGGGCCGCGACTACCCGATCGGTTATGTGCGCTGGACCGAGCGCCGCAACCTGGCGTGCTTCCTCGATCTCGTCGCCCGCGGCAGCGTCGACGTGGAGCCGTTGGTCTCGCACGTCGCCGACTTCGACGACGCCGTGGAGACGTATCAGCGCCTGAAAGACGGCGACTTGAAGGCCGTGGCCGTGCTGTTCCGCTACCCCGGCCACCCCGGCCACCCTGGCCACCCCGGCCGAACTGCGGAAGCGGAGGCCCCGGCGGTGGCCGTGCCCGCGGTGAACGTGAAACCGAGCCAGGCGCGGGCCGCCAGGACACCGGTGAAGCTGGCGTTCGTCGGCGCGGGCAACTACGCGACGTCGATGCTGCTGCCGCACCTGGCACAGCGCGACGGCGTCGAGTTGTCGACCGTCGTCACCACGACGGCGCTGTCCGCGGCCAACGCGCAGCGGAAGTTCGGCTTCGCCGAGGCAACCACCGATCTCGACGCCGTGCTCGGCGACAAGTCCATCGACGCGGTGTTCGTGGTCACCCGCCACAGCTCGCACGCCGAACTGACCCGAAGGGCGCTGCTGGCCGGCAAGGCGGTGTTCGTGGAGAAGCCGTTGGCGCTCACCGAGGACGAGCTGACCGGCGTGCTCGCGGCGGTGGAGGAGTCCGGCAACGACCGGCTTCAGGTGGGCTTCAACCGCCGGTTCGCGCCGCTGCTGAACGAGGCCAGGAAGCGGTTCGGTGCCCGGACCGGCCCGGCGAGCCTGCGCTACCTGGTCAACGCGGGCCGGCTGGAGCACGGCAGCTGGTACCTGCGACAAGGGACCGAGGGTTCGCGGTTCGCCGGCGAGGGCGGGCACTTCATCGACACCGCGAGCTGGCTGCTTGAGGCCGACCCGGTCTCGGTGTACGCGATCACCACGCCCGGCAACGAGGACCTCCAGGTCGTGCTGCGCTACCCGGGCGGGTCCACCGCCACCATCAGCTACGTCACCACCGGCCCGGCCGGCCTCCCCAAGGAGACGCTGGACCTGGTCGCGGACGGCAAGGCGCTGCGGCTCGACGACTTCGTCCGCGCCACGGTGTACGGCCGCAAGCGGTGGGTCAGTTCGCGCCTTCCCAAGGCCCGGGACAAGGGCCAGAACGCCGAACTGGCCGCGTTCATCAAGGCCGTGCGGACCGGCGGGCCGATGCCGGTGCCGCTGGAGTCGCTGGTCGCCACCACGGCGGCCACCCTCGCCGTGCAGACCGGCCTGGTGAGCGGCGCGCCGGTGACGTTGGCGAGGACGCGATGACCATGACCGCGGGCTGGTACCTGCGGCGGCTGTCCCGGATGGGACCGCGGGAGGTCAGCGGCCGGGTTGGCGACGCGGTGCGCAGGCGGCGGTGGCGGTCGGCGCGGCCGGACTGCCCGAGCGTGACCGGCGCCCGGTTCACCGCGGTACTGCCCGCGGGGACGATCGCCGCGGTGCCGCTGGACGCCGCGAAACGTGTCATCGCCGAGGCGGACCGGCTGATGGCCGGGCACGCCGAGTACTTCGGGGTGGTCCGCGACGACCTGGCCGACCCGGACTGGTGGTACGACCCGAAGACCGGGCGCCGGGCTCCACGGGGCTACGCCTTCGACGTGCCGTACCGGAACGAGGACGCCGTCGGGGACATCAAGCAGATCTGGGAGCCGTCCCGGCATCAGTACCTCACCGTGCTCGCCGCCGCCTACGCGATCACCGGGAACGAGCGGTACGCCGAGCGGGTGGCCGGGCACCTGCGGTCGTGGTGGGCGGCCAACCCGCCGCTGCTCGGAGTGCACTGGACCAGCGGCATCGAGCTGGGGATCCGGCTGCTGTCCTGGGTGTGGATCCGCCGGCTGCTCGACGGCTGGCCGGGCGCGGCCGGGCTGTTCGAGGGCAACCCGGTGGCGCTGAAGCAGATCTGGCACCACCAGCGCTGGCTGGCCGCCTTCCCCAGCCGGGGGTCTTCGGCGAACAACCACGTCATCGCCGAGGCCGCCGGGCAGTTCGCCGCGGCCTGCGCGTTCGGATGGTTCCCCGCCTCGGCGCGCTGGCGAGCCGGCGCGCTGCGGTCGCTGGAGCGGCATCTGCGAAGCAACACCTTCGGCTCCGGACTCAACCGCGAACTGGCCACCGAGTATCACGGACTGGTGCTGGAACTCGGCCTGGCCGCGGTGGCCGAGGCGGACGCCGCCGGCGTGCCGGTCGCCGCGTCGATCCGGCTGGTGCTGCTGCGGATGACCGACGCGCTCGCGGCCGTCGTGGACAACCGGCTACGGCCGCCGCGCCAGGGGGACGCCGACGACGGGCACGGTCTGGTCGTGGACGGCGCGGGCACCGACCGCTGGGCCTCGCTGCTGGCCACCGGGGACGCCGTCTTCGGCCGGCTCGCCTGGTGGCCGCCGGTGACCGGCACCGATGTGCGCACCCCGCTGCTGGCCGCGCTCATCCGGCCGTACTCGGACAAGGGAACCGCACCGGCCGTGTCCCGCCCGGCACGCCGACCGAACCATTTCGCCGACGCGGGCATGACCATCCTGCGTGATCCGGCGGAGATCTGGTGCCGCTGCGACGGTGGTCCGCACGGATTCCTGTCCATCGCCGCGCACGCACACGCGGACGCGCTGTCCGTGGAGGTCCGGCACGACGGGGTCGACGTGCTCGCCGACCCGGGGACGTTCTGCTATCACGGGCAGCCCGAGTGGCGGCGGTACTTCCGGTCGACCCTCGGCCACAACACCCTGCGGTTGGACGGCGGTGACCAGTCCGTCTCCGGCGGCCCGTTCCTGTGGACCCGGCATGCCCGCAGCCGCGTCCTGGTCGCGGGCACCTCCCACGAGGGTGTGGCCCGTTGGTGTGCCGAGCACGACGGCTACCGGCCCTCCGTGCACCGCCGCCGGGTGGAACTGACGGCCTCGCGCCAGGAGTTGAGGATCGTCGACGAGGTGCGCGGCCCGCGCCGGGCCGTGCAGCTGGCGTTCCACCTGGGCCCCGCGATCACCGCGGTCCTGGCGGACAACCGGGCCGTGCTCACCTGGAGCCGGGACGGCGAGGACCGCTCCGCGGCGCTCGATCTGCCCGGGCAGCTGTCCTGGCGGGCGCATCGCGGCGAGAGCGACCCGCCGCTCGGCTGGTACTCGGCCGGCTTCGGCCGCAAGGAACCCACCACGACGCTGATCGGCACCGGCACCGGCTCCGCCGACGGCGCGCAGGAGTTCACCACCGTACTCAGGTTCCGCGGCTAGGGGGGAGCAGGCGTGGGGATCAAGTGGCGGCACTGGGCGTTACCGGCGGCACCGCTGGCGCTGACCCTGCTGGCGGCGACCGGCTGTACGAACACGCCGGACGCCCCGGCGAAGCCGACCGATGCGCCCTCCACGTCCGGGGCGCCCTCCACGCCCGTGGCCCGGGTGTGCGCCAAGCCCCCGGCCGGGCCGGCGAAGGCGCCGGCGGGCGCGGTGACGGTCGACCCCGCGGTGGTCGGTGACCTGGCTGCGAAGACCAAGAGCAGCCCTGCGGGCACCACATTCTGGCTTCGGCCGGGCAAGCACAGGCTCAAGCCGGACCGCTACGCCCAGGTCATCGCCAAGAAGGGGAACCGCTACCTCGGCGCGCCGGGCGCGGTGCTCGACGGCGGGAAGAAGAACAACTACGCGTTCAGCGGTACCGCCCGCGACGTCACCATCCGCTACCTGACCGTGCAGCATTTCGTCGCGCCGCCCGATGAGGGCGTGGTCAACCATGACATGGCCGACGGGTGGGTGATCGAGCACACGAAGATCCAGTACAACTCCGGCGCCGGGCTGATGGCCGGTGCACACCAGCGCGTCCGCGCCAGCTGTCTGCGCGGCAACGGCCAGTACGGAATGAACGCGTACAAGACCGGCGACTCCATCCGCGGCCTGGTGGTCGAGGGCAACGAGATCGTGGGCAACAACACCGACGACTGGGAGCGGCGAAAGCCGGGCTGCGGCTGCACCGGAGGCATCAAGTTCTGGGCCGTCAACGGCGCCGAGGTACGCGGCAACTGGGTGCACGACAACCGCGGGGCCGGGCTGTGGGCGGACAACAACAACAACGACTTCCGCATCGAGGACAACCTGCTTGAGGCCAACGACGGTGCCGCGCTGATGTACGAGACCAGCTACAACGCGGTCATCCGGAAGAACACGATCCGGCGGAACAACTGGGTCGAGGGCCGCAAGTACGCCGACCGCGGCGACGACTTCCCGTACGCGACCGTCTACGTGTCCGAGGCCGGGGGCGAACCACGGATCCGCGCGCGCACGGACAAGATCGAGATCTACCGGAACGTGCTGGAGGACAACTGGAACGGGATCACCCTGTGGGAGAACGCCGACCGGTTCTGCAACAGCCCGGCCAACACCTCGACCGGTTACTGCACGTTGCTGGTGAAGGACACCGACCGCTGCGCGAAACCGGCGATCGCCACCGCACCGCTGTACGCCGACTGCCGGTGGAAGACCCAGCGGGTGGACATCCACGACAACCGCTTCCTGCTGGACACGTCCGTCGTCAGGTGCACGGCGAAGTGCGGCCGCATGGCGGTCCTCGCCAACTACGGCACCTATCCGGACTGGTCGCCGTACAAGGGCAAGCGGGTGGCCGAGGCGATCACCCACAAGCAGCACAACCGCTGGCACGACAACGTCTACCGCGGACCGTGGACCTTCGTCGCAGTCGACACGGACCACAAGCTCGACCCCGGGCTGTGGCAGGGCCCGCCGTACCGGCAGGACGCGGGCAGCACCTTCGACCCACGGGCCGGTGGTTGAGATGGACGGCAACCTGAGTCGCGGCGTCCCGCCGGGCGGCCCGGACACGGCAGGCACCCAGCCCGGCGCCGGATCGCGCCCTGCGGGCACACCGAAGGCCGTCGGCATCGTCTGGGCGTTGCTGGGCCTCAACACGCTCGGCTCCGCCGGCGCGAAGACCATCGTGCCGCTGCCCCGTTCCCTCATCCAGATGGTCACCATGGGCGCGCTGGCCGCCGCGTTCGCGCTGGCGCTCGCACTCAATCTCCGGCTGCGCATCCGGGCCAGCGCCTTCGTGTTCCTGCTCACCCTGCTGCTGGTGCCGAGCCTGATCTCCAGCGCGAACCTGGAGGTCGGGTTCGGCGCGCTGTTCCGCTGCGCCCGGCTGGCTCTCTTCGTCGGCACGCTGTGGCTGCTCAGCCGCTGGTGGGACGGCAGCCTGACGTTCGTCCGGCACCACATCCGGATGTACTTCGCGGTGCTCGGGTCGGTGGCCGCCGGGCTGGTCATCTCGCCGGGCACGGCCCTGCCCGAGTACTACGGCGGACGCCTCGTCGGCGCGTTGTGGCCGCTCACCCCGCCACAGATCGGACAGTACGCCGCGGTGATCACCGGGCTCACCGTACTGCTCGTACTGGGCCGCCGGGTCGACAGGGCCAGTGCGGTGGTGGTCATCGTGCCCTCACTCGTCCTGCTCGCGTTGACCCATACCCGGACGGCCACGCTGGGGCTGCTCCTCGGACTGGCGCTGGCGATCGGCTCGCTCATCCTGACCAGCTCCGCCGCCCGCCGGTTCTTCACCTGGGCAGTGCTGTGCGCCACGGCGGCCGCGGTGGTGTTCAGCTCCGCGCTGCAGGCGTGGTTCCTGCGCGGACAGAGCAAGGAGAACTTCTCCAACCTCACCGGTCGGGCCAAGGTCTGGGACGCCCTGCTGGCAGCGCCCCGGACGACCTCGGAGTACCTGTTCGGCACGGGCCTCGGCGACAAGTCGTTCGGCGGGCTGCCGATCGACAACAGCTGGCTGGCCGTCTACAACGAGCAGGGTCTGATCGGTGTCGCCCTGGTGGCGGCGTTCCTCATCGTGCTGGGCGGCGTCGCGTTGCTGCGGCCACCGTCGCTGTCGAGGGCCTGCGCGATCTTCCTGATCAGCTACGTGGCGATCTCGTCGTACACCGAGGCCGGCCTCGGCGACGCCTCGCCGTATCTGCTGCATCTGGCCCTGGCCGCCTCGCTGCTGGCGGCACCTGCCGCGGCCACGCCCCTGACGAAGGCCACGCCCCTGACGACGCCCGCAGTCCCTCGACAACGTATCCCGCGATGGGCCCGGAATCGGGAGGTGACCTGACCATGCACGTCCTCGTGGTGCACAACCGCTACTCCTCGGCGCAGCCGAGCGGGGAGAACAGGGTCGTCGACCAGGAAGTGGGGCTGCTGCGCGCGGCCGGCCACCGGGTCGACGTGTTCGAGCGGCGCAGCGACGACATCGCCGACCGGTCCCTCCTCAGCAAGGCCGCTGTGCCGCTCCTCGTGCCGTGGAACCCGGCGGTCCGCACGGAACTCACCGCCCGGCTGCGCGCCGAGCGGCCGGACGTCGTCCACGTCCACAACGTGTTCCCGCTGCTGTCGCCCGCCGTCCTTGCCGCCTGCGCAGACGCCGGTGTGCCCGCCGTCGCCACGCTGCACAACTACACCCAGGTCTGCCCGCCCGGCACGCTGCACCGGGACGGCCGGCCGTGCACCGAGTGCGTCGGGTCGACGGCGTCGCTGCCGGCCGTCCGGCACGGCTGCTACCGGAACTCCCGCCTTGCGACGGTGCCGCTCGCGGTCAGCCTGACGGTCAACCGGCGGCGGTGGTGGTCCGGCGTGGAGCGGTTCTTCTGCATCTCAGCGGCGCAGCGCGACGTCCTGGTGCGGTCCGGCATGCCACCGGAGCGGCTGACGGTGAAGCACAACTTCGTACCCGACCCCGGCGCCTGCCGGGCGGGCGACGGCGAGCAACTGCTCTTTCTCGGTCGGCTCGCGGAGCCCAAAGGCGTGCGGCTGCTCATGGCCGCGTGGGACGAGATCGCCGCGGACGGCGGTGTGGGCGTGCCGCTCGTGCTCGCGGGCGCGGGGCCACTGGAGCGGGAGGTGACCGCCTGGGCGGCGGGCCGGGACGACGTGCGCCACGTCGGCCTGCTCGACCCGGATCAGTGCCGACAGGCCGTCGGCCGGTCGGTCGCCGTGGTGGCTCCCTCGCTGGCCCTGGAGACGTTCGGCCTGGTGGTCGCGGAGGCGATGGCGGCGGGGGTGCCGGCCGTCGCCGCCGGTCACGGCGCCTTCGTCGAACTCGTCGAGGACGGGGTGACCGGGCTGCTGCACCGGCCGGGCGAGCCCGCCTCGCTCGCGTCCTGCCTGCGCCGGATCGCGACCGGGCCGGCCCGGAACCGGGAGATGGGCCAGGCGGCCCGGCGCCGCTACGAACAGCACTTCAGCCCGGCCGTCGGGCTGGAGCGCCTGGTGGATGAGTACCGCACCGCGATCGCGGGACGGTTGGAATCAATGGGGGACGGAATCAATGGGGGGCAGTAGATGACACGATGCCGGCTCTGCGGCTCGGCGACGCTGGCGAGCGTCGTCGATCTCGGCGTGACGCCACCGTGTGAGAGCTTTCTCGCCGCGGACCAACTGGACCGACCGGAACCTGCGTACCCGCTGCATCTGCGGGTCTGCACCGACTGCTGGCTGGCGCAGATACCTCCGCTGATCACGCCGGAGGAGACGTTCACGCAGTACGCGTACTTCTCCTCCTACTCGACCTCCTGGGTGGAGCACGCGCGCACGTTCGTCGCCGACGCCGTACAGCGCCTCGCGCTCGGGCCCGACGCCTTCGTGGTCGAGGTCGCGAGCAACGACGGATACCTGCTGAGGCACATGGTGGACCGGGGGATCCGCTGCCTCGGCATCGAGCCGTCGGTGAACGTCGGCGCCGCGGCGCGGGAGGCGGGTGTGCCCACGCTCACGGAGTTCCTGGACCCGGCCACCGGCAACGCCGTCCGCGCCGAGCACGGCCCGGCGGACCTGGTCGTGGCCAACAACGTGTACGCGCACATCCCCGACGTGGTCGGGTTCACCCGGGGCCTGCGCGCCCTGGTCGCCGACGACGGCTGGGTCTCCATCGAGGTGCAGCACCTGCTGACCCTGATCGAGAAGAACCAGTACGACACGATCTACCACGAGCACTTCCAGTACTACACGGTCGCCTCCGCGACCCGGGCGCTGGCGAGCGGCGGACTCGCGCTCGTGGACGTCGAGTTGCTGCCCACGCACGGCGGCTCCGTCCGGCTGTGGGCCCGGCCGGCCGAGGTGGCCGGCGAACCCACCCATGGGGTATCCCCTGCTCAAGCGGAGCCGAGAGCTTGGGGAAAGGTGGCCGACGTGCTGGCCCGGGAGAAGGCCGCCGGGCTGCAGGAACTGTCCGGGTACACCGAGTTCTCCGCCCGGGTGGCCAAGGTGCGCCGGGACCTCCTGCGGTTCCTCATCGAGGCGGCCGAGCGCGGCGAGACGGTGGTCGGCTACGGCGCCCCGGGCAAGGGCAACACCCTGCTCAACCACTGCGGCATCCGACCCGATCTGCTCCCGTACACCGTCGACCGCAACCCCTACAAGCACGGCAGGTTCACCCCGGGCACCCGCATCCCGATCCTGCCGCCCGAGCAGATCGGCATCGACCGACCGGACTACGTCCTCGTCCTCCCGTGGAACCTGCGGGCCGAACTGGTCGAGCAACTCTCCTTCATCCACGAGTGGGGCGGCCGGCTGGTCTTTCCCATCCCGGAACTGAGCATTGTCGAGGTCAAGTCATGAAGGTCGTTCTGTTCTGCGGCGGCTACGGGATGCGGATGCGCAACGGAGCCTTTGACGACATGCCCAAGCCGATGGCGATGGTCGGCCCCCGACCGCTGATCTGGCATGTCATGCGCTACTACGCGCACTTCGGGCACACGGAGTTCATCCTGTGCCTCGGGTACGGGGCGCACCACATCAAGAACTTCTTCCTCACCTACGAGGAGACGACGTCCAACGACTTCGTGCTGCGGGGTGGGCGGACCGAGCTGCTGTCCACCGACATCGCCGACTGGACGATCACGTTCGCGCAGACCGGCGTCGAGTCCCCGATCGGGGAGCGGCTGCGCCGGGTGCGGCACCACCTGGACGGCGACGAGATGTTCCTCGCCAACTACGCCGACGTGCTCACCGATGCCCCACTGGACGAGATGATCGACCGGTTCGCCCGGCGCGACGCCGGTGCGTCGATGATGGTGGTGCCGCCGCAGTCCTCGTTCCACTGCGTGGACCTGGGCGAGGACGGCCTGGTGGGGGGCATCACCGCGGTGAGTGAACTGCCGCTGTGGGAGAACGGCGGCTACTTCGTGCTCCGCCAGGAGGTCTTCGACCACATACCGGAGAACGGGGACCTCGTCGCCGACGGATGTGCCCGACTGGCCAAGCGCGGACGGTTGGTGGCCCACCAGCACCGCGGCTTCTGGAAACCGACCGACACCGTGAAGGAGCGGGCCGCGCTCGACGCCGCCTACGCCCGGGGCGACCGCCCATGGGCCGTGTGGGAACGGCACGGCGCGGGGGCGGACGCCGGAGTGAGGACCGCATGATCCAGCTCAGCGCCGGGCGCCCGAACCGGCTCGTCACGGTGGGCGCGCACTGCGACGACATCGCCATCGGCGCCGGCGGCACGCTGCTGACGCTGTGCCTCGCGCGGCCGGGTCTCCGTGTCGACGCGCTGGTGCTCTCCGGCGGCGGCAGCGAGCGCGAGCAGGAGGAGCAGGCGGCGCTCGCCGCCTTCTGCCCGGGCGCCGACCTGCGGCTGACCGTGCTCAAGCTGCCGGACGGCCGGCTGCCCGTGCACTGGGACGAGGCCAAGGCCGCGGTCGAGGAACTGCGTGCGCGGACCGAGCCGGATCTCGTGCTTGCCCCGCGCACCGATGACGCGCACCAGGATCACCGCGGCCTGGCGCAGCTGATACCCACCGCCTTCCGCGACCACCTCGTGCTCGGCTACGAGATCGTCAAGTGGGACGGCGATCTGGGCCGTCCGACGGCGTACCAGCCGCTGTCGCCGGAGATCGCCGAACAGAAGGTGCGGCTGCTGCAGGAGCACTACCCCTCGCAGCGGCACCGGCCCTGGTACGACCGCGAGGCCTTCCTCGGTCTCGCACGGATCCGCGGCATCGAATGCCACGCCCGCTACGCCGAGGCGTTCGCCGTCACCAAAGTCACGCTCAACCTGGGGGGATGAATCGTGCGCGTACTGCTCACCGGACACCAGGGCTACCTGGGCACCGTGATGGCCCCGGTCCTCACGGCCGCCGGACACGAGGTCGTCGGCCTCGACGCCGGCCTGTTCGCCGACTGCGTCCTCGGCCCGCCGCCCGCGGACCCGCCGGGCCATCGGGTGGACCTGCGCGACATCACGGCCGACCACGTGGCCGGGGTGGACGCCGTGATCCACCTGGCCGCCCTGTCCAACGACCCGCTGGGATCGCTGGCGCCGCAGCTCACCTACGACATCAACCACCACGCGTCCGTGCGCCTTGCCCGGCTGGCCCGCGACGCCGGGGTGCGCCGCTTCCTCTACGCGTCGACCTGCTCGGTCTACGGTGCCGCCGGCGACCCCGACTTGTCGAACCTGGTCACCGAGGACGCCCCGCTGCGCCCGGTGACGCCGTACGCGGAGTCCAAGGTGCGGGTGGAGGACGACCTGCACGCGCTGGCCGACGGCGATTTCAGCCCGGTGTTCCTGCGCAACGCCACCGCCTTCGGCTGCTCACCCCGGCTGCGCGCCGACATCGTGCTGAACAACCTGGTGGGCCACGCGCTCCTGTCCGGCGAGGTCCTTGTGCTCTCCGACGGCACCCCTTGGCGCCCGCTGGTGCACGCCGCCGACATCGCACGGGCCTTCACGGCCGCGCTGACCGCGCCGCGCGAAGCCGTGCACGACCGCGCGTTCAACATCGGCAGCGAGATCAACAACGTCACGGTCGCCGAGATCGCCGAGCAGGTCGCCGAGGCGGTGTCCGGCTCGAAGGTGGTGATCACCGGGGAGACCGGTGCCGATCCGCGGTCGTACCGGGTGGACTTCTCCCGGTTCCGCGCCGCAGTGCCCGGCTTCGACTGCGAGTGGACGGTGAAACAGGGCGCGCTCGAACTCGCCGATGCCTACCGCACCTACGGGCTGACCCGGGAGGACTTCGAGCGACGCTTCACCCGGCTCGCCGTGCTGCGCGCGGCGTCCGACGCCGGTGCCGTCGACGGCACCCTGCGGTGGCGCCGGTGACCGCGGTCGGCGAAGAGATGCACGCCCTGGTGGAGCGGCTGTACCCGCTGTGCCGGAGCATCACAGGCGACGGTGTGCGCGCCACTTTGGACATCGTCGGCGAGTACGTCCCGTTGCAGGTGCACGAGGTGCCGACCGGGACACAGGTGCTCGACTGGACGGTGCCGCAGGAGTGGAACATCCGGGACGCGTACATCGCCGACACCGCCGGCCACCGGGTCGTCGACTTCGCCGCGTCCAGCCTGCATGTGCTCGGCTACAGCGTGCCGGTGTCGGCGACGATGCCGCTGGCCGAGCTGCGCGGACATCTGCACACCCTGCCGGAGCACCCGAACTGGGTGCCGTACCGCACCAGTTACTACCAGCCGGAATGGGGGTTCTGCCTGGCCCAGGAGACCCTGGACGCGATGCCGGACGGCGAGTACCGGGTGCGCATCGACTCCACGCTCGCGGACGGCCACCTCACCTACGCCGAGCACGTCGTCCCCGGGCAGGTCCCCGACGAGGTGATCGTCTCCTGCCACGTCTGCCACCCGTCGCTGGCCAACGACAACCTGGCCGGCATCGCGGTGGCGACGTTCCTGGCTCGGGCGCTGGCGGAGCAGACGCCGTACCACACCTACCGGTTCCTGTTCGCGCCCGGCACCATCGGGGCGATCACCTGGCTTGCCCGCAACAAGGAGCGGGTGGAACGGGTCAAGCACGGGCTTGTGCTGGCCTGCGCCGGCGATCCGGGTCACCTGACGTACAAGCAGAGCAGGCGCGGCGACGCGGAGATCGACCGGGTGCTGCGGCACGTGCTCGCCGCCTCCGAACGCCCGCACCGCGTCGCCGAGTTCACTCCGTACGGCTACGACGAGCGGCAGTTCTGCTCGCCCGGCTTCGATCTCGGGGTGGGCTCGCTCACCCGGACCCCGTACGCCGGCTACCCCGAATACCACACCTCGGCGGACAATCTGGACTTCGTCTCCCCGGAGGCGATGGCGGACACCCTCGCCGTCTGCCGCGAGGCGTTCGCCGTACTGGACCGCAACCGGCGGTACGTCAACCTCAGCCCCTACGGCGAACCGCAGTTGGGCCGGCGCGGGCTGTATGACTCGCTCGGCGGCCGCAGCGACGCGAAGCAGGCCCAGATGGCCATGCTCTGGGTGCTCAGCCTCTCCGACGGCGAGCACAGTCTGCTGGACGTCGCCGAGCGGTCCGGGCTGCCGTTCGACACCGTCGCCGTCGCGGCCGACGCCCTGCACGGTGCCGGGCTGATCAAAGCATGACGCCGATGACCGGCGAGGGGGAGATTCCGCAGACGACGGGGCCACCGGCCGGGTCCGCCAAGCGGGCCCTCGTCGGCCGGCTGTCCTGGGGGCTGGCCGACCAGGCGGCCTCCAGCATGTCCAACTTCGTGGTGGGCATCTACGTGGCCCGCTCGCTGGGGGTGACCGCGTTCGGCGTGTTCAGCCTCGCCTGGGTGACCTATGGCGTGGTGCTCAACGTCTCCCGCGGGCTGGCCACCGACCCGCTCGTGGTGCGCTTCAGCGGCGTGCCGGACGCGTCCTGGCGGGGGGCGGTGGCCCGGTCGTCGGGTACCGCGCTCGGCGTCGGTGCCGCCCTCGGCGCGGCGTGTCTGGTGGCCGGGCTCGCTCTCGGCGGCCGTGTGGGGCCCGCGTTCGCCTGCCTCGGCGTCGTACTGCCGGGGCTGCTGCTGCAGGACGCATGGCGGTTCGCGTTCTTCGCCGCCGGCACCGGGCGGAAGGCGTTCGTCAACGACCTCGTGTGGGGCGTGGTGCTGGTCCCGGCCATGGTGGTGGCGGCCCGCGTGGGAAGCGTGGCCGCTTTCGTGCTCGCCTGGGGCGCATCCGCCGCGGTGGCCGCGGTGTACGGCTGCGTCCAGTCCGGCATCCGGCCCCGGTCGGCGGGAGCGCGCGAGTGGCTTCGTGAGCACCGCGACCTCGGCTACCGGTACCTGGTCGAGAACATCAGCAACAGCGGCGCGAGCCAGCTGCGGGCGTACGGGCTCGGCGCGATCGTCGGGGTCGGCGCGGTGGGCGTGGTCCGGGGTGCCGAGCTGCTGCTCGGCCCGTTCATGGCTGTGCTGATGGGTCTTTCGCTGGTCACCGTCGCGGAGGCGGCCCGGGTGCTGCGGCGGGCCCCGCAGCGGCTGGGGAAGTTCTGCCTCCTCCTCGGCGGCGGGCAGGCCGTCGCCGCGCTGCTCTGGGGCGCGGCGCTGCTGCTGGTGCCCGACCGGGGCGGCGAGCTGGTGCTCGGCGGCGTCTGGAATTCTGCCTCGCAGCTCATCGTGCCGGTCACGCTCGGCGTCGCGGGCGCCGGCCTCGGCACCGGCGCGGCGGCCGGGCTGCGCGCGCTCGGCGCGGCCCGGCGCAGCCTGCGCAGCCAACTGATCGCCTCCGCCTGCTATGTCGTCGGCGGGCTCGGCGGCGCGGCCGTGGCCGGCACGGTCGGCTCGGCCTGGGGCGTCGCCGCCGCGACCGTCTGCGGTTCGGCGGTGTGGTGGCTGCAGCTGAACTCCGCCCTGCGCGAGCGCCATCACCACCCCATCCCCGAAGTGAGGACGTCATGACCCCCCACCCCCGGCTGAGCATCGGCCTGCCCGTGTACAACGGCGAGGAATACCTCGCCGAGTCGCTCGACGCCCTGCTCGGCCAGACCTACGAGGACTTCGAGCTGGTCATCTCCGACAACGCCTCGACCGACGCAACTGAGGAGATCTGCCGCAAGTACGCCGCACAGGACTCGCGCATCCGGTACATCCGGCTGCCCCGGAACATCGGCGCAGCGCCGAACCACAACTATGTGTTCACCGAGTGCCACGGCGAGCTGTTCAAGTGGGCCTCGCACGACGATCTGTACGCCCGGGACCTGCTGCGGCGCTGCGTTCAGGCGCTGGACGAGCGGCCGGAGGTGATCCTTGCGCACGCCGACCAGGCGGTCATCGACGGCGACGGCCAGGTGAAGGTCCCGTACGAGTACGGGCTCGCCACCGACTCGCCGCGCGCGCCCGAGCGATTCCGCAGCATGCTGTTCGAGCCGGGCGGTGACGACTTCTACGGGGTGATCCGGGCCGACGTGCTGCGCCGGGTGAAGCCGCACGACAGCTACCACCACGCGGACCGCACGTTCGTCGCCGAGATCGGCCTGCACGGGCCCTTCCACCAGGTGCCGGAGCTGCTGTACTTCCGCCGCGACCACCCCACCCGCGCCGAGCGGGCCAACCCCGGCAAACGCTCCCGGTGCGTCAACCTCGACCCGCGCCGGGCAGGCCTGCTGCACCCGACGCCGCGGCTGCTCGCCGAGTACGTCTGGGGCTTCGTCGCGGCGATCCGGCGGGCGCCGTTGTCCCCGGCCGACCGGCGCGCGTGCTACCGCCACCTGGCGGCGTGGATGGCCAGCAGGGCCCGGCCGGGCGCCGGCGAGCGGGTCGAGGACCGCGCCCCGGTCGACCCGGCCCGGCTCACCGTCTCCGTCGACGCCCTGGTCGCCGGCCGTGAGGGGAGGCAGGCATGACGTCCGCGGACGAAACCCCGGTGCGCGTCGGGGTGTTCGGCCTGCTCGGCTCCGGCAACCTCGGCAACGACGGGTCGCTGGAGGCCGTGCTCGGATACCTGCGTGCCGAGCACCCGGAGGCGGTCGTGGACGCGCTGTGCGGCGGACCCGAGGTCGTCGCGACCCGCTACCGGATCCCCGCGACGCGGCTGCACTGGTACCGCGGGGAGTACCGGACCGCGTCACGTGCGGGCGCGATCGCGGCCAAGGGTCTTGGCAAACTCGTCGACGCCGTCCGCACCGCCGCCTGGGTGCGCCGGCACGACGTGGTGATCGTGCCGGGCATGGGCGTCCTGGAGGCCACGCTGCCGCTGCGGCCATGGGGCTTCCCTTACGCGCTGTTCCTGCTCTGCGCGTCCGGCCGGCTGTTCGGCACCCCGGTCGCGCTGGTCGGCGTCGGCGCCGCCCCGATCGGCAACCGGCCGACCCGGGCCCTGGTGCGCTGGTCGGCGCGGCTGGCCGCCTACCGGTCGTACCGGGACGCCCCGTCCCGCGACGCGATGCGGGAGATGGGTGTGGACACCGCGCGCGACGAGGTCTACCCGGATCTCGCGTTCGCCCTGCCGACGCCGCCGGCGAGCGCGCCCTCCAACCCGCCGGGCCCGGTCTGCGTCGGCGTCATGGACTTCCACGGCGGCGACGACGACCGCGGCCGGGCCGAGGAGATCCACCGGCGCTATCTCGACGGGACGACTCGTTTCGTCCGCGCGCTGGTCGAGGACGGCAGGCCGGTCCGGCTGCTGACCGGAGACGAGTGCGATGCTTCGGTGGTCGCCGCGATCCTCGACGCGGTGGACTCGCCGCTGGTCACCGCCGCCGAGGCGGCCTCGCTGGCCGACCTGATGAAGGAGACGGCGGCTGCCGACACCGTGGTGGCGACCCGGTACCACAACCTGATCTGCGCGCTGAAGGCCGGCACGCCGACGCTCGCACTCAGCTATGCGGCGAAGAGCGACGCGCTGATGGCTCGGATGGGGCTGGACGCGTACTGCCACCCGGCTCGCGAGGTCGACGCCGACCGGCTGCTCCAGCAGTTCCGGGCGCTGGAGCAGAGATCGGCGGAGCTGCGGCGGACCCTCACCGAGCGGAACCAGGACGCCGCCCGGCGCCTGGAGGACCAGTTCACCGCCTTGACCGCCGCCCTGTTCCCGGCGGCCGACCACGTTCACGCCCATGCCCTGCGGGAGGCTCTGTGAAGGCGACCGAAGTCCCGGCGATCGCCGGCGCGTACCTGTTCGAGCCGACGCCGTACGCCGACGAGCGCGGCTTCTTCTGCCGCACCTTCGACGCCGGCGTCGTCCGCTCGGTGGGCCTCGACCCGGACGCCTTCGTCCAGGACAGCCTGTCCCGCTCGGCCCGGGGCGTGCTGCGCGGCCTGCACCTGCGTTCCGGCGCCGGCGAGGCGAAGCTGGTGCGGTGCTCGTTCGGGAGGATCTTCGACGTCGTCGTGGACCTGCGGACGGACTCGCCGACCTACCTGGGCCGGGCCTTCTTCGAGCTGTCCGACGAGACGCAGGTGACCCTGTACATCCCGGCGGGGTGCGCGCACGGTTTCCAGGCTCTGACCGAAACCGCCGACGTCTCGTACCGGATCGACCGCCCGCACGATCCGGCCGAGGACGTGACGATCGCCTTCGACGACCCGGAGCTGGCCGTTCCCTGGCCGCTGCCGGTCACATCGATGTCCCAGCGGGACCGGGAGGCGCCGAGCCTCGCCGAGGTCCTGAAGCACAAAGAGAGTTGAGGTCGGCGTGGACACCGAAGAGCTTTTCCTGCCCCGGTCGCGGCAGGCGAACGAGCGGCTGCACGCCATGATCCCCGGGGGGGCGCACACCTACGCCAAGGGCGACGACCAGTACCCCGAAAACCTGGCCCCGGTCATCAGCCACGGCCGCGGTGCCCATGTGTGGGACATCGACGGCAACCGCTACATCGAATACGGCTCCGGTCTGCGGTCGGTCAGCCTCGGCCACGCCCATCCACGCGTGATCGAGGCGGTGCGGCGGGAACTCGACCGCGGCAGCAACTTCGTCCGGCCGTCCATCGTGGAGGTCGAAGCCGCGGAACGCTTCCTGGCCACGGTGCCGACCGCCGAGATGGTGAAGTTCGCGAAGAACGGCTCCGACGCCACCACCGCCGCGGTGCGCCTCGCCCGCGCCGCCACCGGGCGCCCGCGGGTTGCCGTCTGCGCCGACCATCCGTTCTTCTCCGTCGACGACTGGTTCATCGGCACCACGCCGATGTCCGCCGGTGTCCCGGCGGCGACCGACGAACTCACCGTGGCGTTCCCTTACGGGGACCTGGCCGCCACGGAGGAACTGCTCACCCGGTACCGGGACGAGATCGCCTGCCTGATCCTCGAACCCGCCACCCACACCGAGCCTTCCCCTGGCTCTCAACTTCGTTCGGACAGGGGAGATCCCACTCCCGGTTACCTCGCCGGCCTGCGCGAACTGGCCGACCGGCACGGCTGCGTACTGATCTTCGACGAGATGATCACCGGCTTCCGCTGGTCCGAGGCGGGCGCCCAGGGCCTGTACGGCGTCGTCCCCGACCTCTCCACCTTCGGCAAGGCGCTGGGCAACGGATTCGCCGTCTCCGCGCTGGCCGGGCGCCGCGATCTGATGGAGCGGGGCGGGCTGCGTCACTCCGGCGACCGGGTGTTCCTGCTGTCGACCACGCACGGTGCGGAAACGCACTCCCTGGCAGCCGCGATGGCCGTGCTCACCACCTACGTCGAAGAGGGCATCACCGCGCGGCTGCACGCCCTCGGCGAGCGGTTGGCCGCCGGTGTCCGCGACGCCGCCGCCGGCATGGGCGTCGGCGACCACATCGTCGTCCGGGGCCGGGCCAGCAACCTGGTCTTCGCCACCCTCGACGAGAACGGGCAGCCGTCCCAGCGGTATCGCACCCTGTTCCTGCGCCGGCTCCTCGCGGGCGGGGTGCTGGCCCCGTCGTTCGTGGTGAGCAGCGCCCTCGACGACGCCGACATCGATCACACCGTCGAGGTGGTGGCCCAGGCATGTGCGGTGTACCGGAAGGCACTGGACGCCGCTGACCCCACCCCCTGGCTGGCCGGACGACCGGTGAAGCCCGTGTTCCGCCGCTTGGCGTGACATGACAGGACGTGACGTGACGTGACGTCAGCGACGCTCTGCCTGACCGGCGTCGGCCGTCCGATCGATCAGCCGGTCGGCCACCCGGTCGACCAGCCACGCGGTCGCCGGTATCACCGCCAGTGCGGTGCACCAGCCGCCGAGGACGTCGGTCGGGTAGTGCGCGCCCAGGGCGACCTGCGCCCAGCCCATGGCGGCGCCGGCGACCAGCGCCGCGGCGAGCACGAGTGACGTGCCGGCCGTCCTGCCGAGGCCGAGCCGGCCGGTCGCGGGCAGCGCCACCGCGAGGGCGAGCGCGGTGGCGAAGGCGGTGTGCCCGCTCGGGTAGGACAGGTTCCCGTCGTGGATGGTGCGTCCCACCAGGGACTTGAGCAGCGTCGCCGTTCCCACGACCATGGCGGCGCCCGCGACGACGAGCACCGCCGCGCGAGGACGCCGAAGCAGCAGGCAGCCCGTCACGGTGGCCACGACCAGCATCGCCGCTCCCCCGGGCTCCCCCAAGAAGTCCGTGGCCAGAGCGACCTGCCGCCACGGCGGCCGCACGCCGTACACCGCCGCCTCGATCCGCGCGTCCACCGCGCCGGGCTTGCTGTCGTCGGCGTACCGGACCCCGAGCACGACGACCACCAGCGCGGCGAGGGCCGCAACCGGCCCGAGCCACCCGCGCAGCGACGGCGGCAGCACCGCGCGCGCCGACCGGCCGGTCACCCGCCCACCGCGCCCGGTCGACCTGCGGTGCCCGTGAGTCCGAAGGGCCCGCCGATCCGGCGTTTCACACCACGGGCCGACCGGCCCCGGCAGCTGCGCTGCACGTCCCCCTCCCGTCGGGACCGACACCATGTCAGCCGGCCCCCTTGCACCCTAACCAACTACGCGCACGGCAAACCGCCGTAGGGCGGCAACCGGAACCTCGGTGGCTACCGGTTCCTCACCTCATCGTTTCGGCCAGGTCTGCCAACAGGATGTCAGCCACCAGTTCCTCGACCACGGCGGTGCCGTGGTCGGTCATGGCACGGGTCAGCTCGGGGTCCCAGGGAGCCTCGGTGAGGCGGCCGGGCTCAGGTCCGTGCGGTGTGCGGGCGACCGCGGCACGGTAGTCCGCCGCCGACATGCGCCAGGGGCGGGCCGGGGTCTTGTCCAGGAGGTACGCGGCGATGCGGATGCCTTCGCCATCGAAGTCGCCGTGGTAGCGGAGGACGGCGCCTTGGTCCGAGAGGAGACGGAGCAGGTGGACGGCCGCGCTGTTGGGCCAGCCGGATGTGCACACGAGCGGCGGACAGTCCGGGCCGAAGCGGCGTACGGCCAGAGCCAGGATGCTGGGGTTCTCGACGGCGTGGACGACGGGTGCGGAGCCGGAGGCGAGGGTGAACTCGCCCGGGGCCCGCAGCTGGGCGAGGGTCAGGCTGGCAGCCTGACCGGCCTCGGCACACACGCGGGCCACCCGGGCGAGCGGTCCGTCACCGGCTGGGCGCAGTCCACCGACGAGAACGGTGGCCGACAGGTCGTCGTCGGCGACGCCCGCGCGGGTCCACAGGGCACGCCGGTCCGCCGCGGACTCCGGTGCAGCGGTGTCATGGACAGTCGCCAGAGCACGGAGGACGACTGAGGACAGGCGGGTACCGTCGTCGAGTGCGTGGGAGTCGCCCTTCAGGACCCGGGCGGCGAAGACGGGCAGGGGCTCGGCCTGAGCCGGGAGTTCCGCGAGCACGGTCAGCGCGTCCGCGAGCAGGGTTCGGGTTCGTTCGGGTGAGCCACCGACCAGACCGGTGGCCCGGCATGACGCGGTCCAGTCGGCGAGCACGGGCTGGGCCCGCACAGTGTCGTGACCGTCCAGCCATGTCCACAGCTCGGCACGTTCGTCTTCGTTGCGGCGCCGTTCACCTGCACGGTCGTCGAGGGGACCGACGAGTTCGGTGACGATTTCACGCACCGTACGGCCGGACAGTTCGGTGACAGCCTCTTCCAAGCGCGCCAGGGAGACGGAGGGGCGAGGGTCCGGCAGACGGTCTAGGCCGAGAAGGTCGGCGAGGGACTCGCGTTGGGCATCGTCGAGCGGGCCGAGGCGCACCCGTGTGACGGGGCGGCCGGAGGAGAGGCGGCTGTGGACCGTGTGCCAGAGCGGGCGGAGTTCGGGACGGCGCAGGGTGCGTTCACCCGGGGCCGGTTCCGGGTGGGTCATCCCGCCTCCAGGTCGGTGCCGTTCCAGACGAAGCGAGCGCTGGTGACAGCGTCGTCGTCCCCGTCGGTGAGGAGTTGGTGGACAGCGATGCCGGGCAGTTCGCCGTAGGTGCACCACTCGTGGTCGGAGGTGACCATGAGATCGAGGTCGAGTGCGGTGAGCAGGGCGAAGACCTGTCCGCGGTTGACCGCGTCCACGCCGACGAAGACCTCGTCGAGCAGGATGGGCCGGGGCGCCAGGGGCACGGCCTCGTAGTGGGCGGCGACGGCGGCGAACAGCGGCAGGTGCAGTGCGATGGCCTTCTCTCCGCCGGAGAGTGCGCCGTGCAGCTTCTTGGTCAGCGGCTGCCAGCCGATTCCGTTCGCCCGGTCGAGGCGCACGGTGAAGCGATGCCAGGCGGTGTAGTCGAGCACCTCGCCGAGCTGCTCCTCCCAGCTCGCGGCCGTGTCGCTGCCCTTGGCGTCCTCGATACGGGCGCGGAAGAAGGCGTGCAGGGCTTCCCGGTCGGTCCGGTCGACCCGGCCGGGGTCCTTGAGCAGCAGCTGACGGGCGGTGCGGGTGCCGTCCGGGAGATCCGGTCGGACGTCCCAGACAAGCTGGACGGAGACATTGGAGGCGGTACGAACCCGCTCCAGGTGCCCGTTCATGCGGTCGACGAGTTCGCCGGCCTGGCGAATGCGTGCCGCGAGGTGGCGGCGGATGTCGCCGGTGAGGACCTGGTCGAAGAGGCGCCGCTCGGCGGCGGTGATGTCGTCACGACTGCGGTCGCGCTCCTGGGTGAGCGTGGTGAGCAGGCCCGTCGCCCCCACGCGTAGGCCGTCCAGGGCGGCGGTGAACAGTTGGACGTCGTCGTCGGGTTCCAGGTCCAGGTCGGCACGGGCACCGAGGCGCTGGCGGGCTTCGTGGACCGCTTCGGAGAGGCGGGTCGCGGCATCGCCCAGGTTGCGTGGGGCGTGCGGGATGGCGGGCCACTTCGCCGCCGTGGCACGTGCGGCCTCCAGAGTGGCTTTCGCGCCGTCCCCGGCATCGAGTTCCGGCGTGATACCGGCATCCTCCGCCAGCCCCACCAGGCACAGGTGGCGGAACCGGTGCGCCGCGCGGTCCCGGGTGGCGACGGCCTGCTCGCGTCGTTCCGCGTCCTGACCACTGGTGGCCCGCAATCCTCCGATACGGCCTTCCAGACGCAGAAGGAGATCGGCCGTCCGGCCGGCCTCCTCGCGGCAGCGCCGCAGTTCGGCGCGCGCCTCGGCAACGCGTGCGACGATCTGTCGGTAGTCCTCGCCGACGGTGGCCTCCACCGCCTCAAGGCGCGCCCTCAATCCCGCCGCCTCCGCTTCGGCGGCGGCGGCGCCCTCGGCCTGCTCCTCGGCGGCTCGGCGCGAGCGGTCTGCCTGCGCGGAAATCTGACGGGCCCTGTCGCCGGCGGCGGTGGCGGTGAGACGGGCGTCCACCCAGCTGTCGGCGGTGTCCCGGAACCTGTCGATGCCGGTGGAGAGTTGATGCAACCGGTCGCGGTCGGTGGGCAGTCCGTGTTCTGCGGCCCGGCGGCTGAGCGTGCGCAGAGCGCCTGCCACCTTGCTCTCGCACCGGGCCACATGGGCAGCCGCGTCGCGCACGGCATCGTCCCGGGCAGCCACCTTCTCCTCGGCTCGGTCCCACTCACGCCGACGGGCGCCGAGTTCCCGGTGGTCGGGTCGAGCCGCGCGGTCTGCGTCCAACCGGGCGCGGCGAGCGACGAGGCCGCGCAATTGGTCGTCGAGCACGGCGAGGGAGGCGTTCATCTCACCGATACGCTCGGTCAGTTCACCGATCTTGCGCTGCCGGGCCCGGTGCCGTGCGAGGGCACCGATGTAAGCGGGTTCCGGCTTGCTCCACGTTCCGGTGGCGAGCGCGAGACGCCAGGCGCCGTCGGCGGAGACGGCCGCGGGGTGACCGCCGGGCAGTGAGGTGCCGTACGCGATACCGGCGAGGATGCGGGTCACGGTGTCGCCCGGGACGGGGATGCCCTCCTCGGGTTTCAGCACCTCCAGCAGACTGGGCCCCGAGGCGGTCACGGCAAGGGCCGCCTCTGCTCGGGTGTCGTGCCCTGGCAGCGTGATCCCGTCGTAGGGGCTGACCCAGGCATCCAGGAGGCCCGATGCCTCCAGTGCCGCCTCCACCGCGGCCTGCACGGGGAGCGGAACACCTTCGCGGAAGGCGACCAGTCGCCACAGGGGTGCGCCCGCCGTCGCCGTGCGGACGGTGGTGCGGGTGGGTGGGGGCGCAGGCGGCAGGTCGGTCTCGCCGCTCAGCCGTCGGGCTTCCTCCTCAAGTCGGCTCCGCTCGTCCCGCTGCCCCACATGTGCGGCTCGCGCGGTGGCCTCCGCTGTGGCGATCTCTTGTTCCAGCGGGCGTGCGGCGGCTGTGACCAGCGCGGTCACCTCGGCCTCGGTCGCGGCTCTGGCCGCGAGTTCCCCCGCGTCGACCATGCGCAGTTCCATGCTGTCGCCGGCCCAGGCGAGCAGGCGTTCCACTTGTGCGGCAAGCGCGCCGTCCCAGGCGTCGGACGCTTCGTCCCGCCGGGCGATCGCCTCCGCGAGCCGGGTACGGGCGTCCTCCAGCAGGCTCTCGGCGGCGCCCCGGTCGCGTACCGCACGATCGTGCTCGTCCATCGCCTCGGTGATGAGGGCGACCTGCCGGCGTCGGGCGATGACCGCACCCCGCAGCAGCCTTCGGGCCTGTTGCGCCCCGTTGTCGCCCGCCGTGCGTGTACCGGCGGAGCCCTCGGGGCGACGGCCACCCGTCCCACGCCCCGGGCTGCCGGCGAAAGCGACCACGGAGTCCGCGTCGAGAAGCGTCTTCACCTCATGATGGATCGACTCCATACCCGCCGCCCGGGCCGACCGGTGTGCTTCCTCGGCGGCTTCGCGTGCGTGCTCGTCGAAGGTGCGGGCCTGGTCCGCCGCCTCGTCGGCGTACCTCTGGTCCTCCTCCGCGCTGATCTGAGTGGCCCGGGCAGTGGCGCGCTGTCGCCCGGCGACGGCTGCCGCTTCTTCCGTACGACGGCGGAGCCGGTCGAGTTCCTCGCCCTGCTGGTACGCGTCACTCTCGCGCAGCCCCTCGACCGTCTCCTCCAGGGCGTGCGCGCGCAGTTCCTGTTCCTCGCGCCTGGCCTGGGCGGACTCCCGTTCCGTCAGCGCCTGTTCGAGTTCTTCGGCGCTCAGGCGGGCGGCGCGGGTGAGGTCGTCCATCTCGGTGGTCGCCGAGATCAGCGCGGCCGAACCGGCACGCAGGACCCGTCGCGCGTAGGCGCGCTGCCGGGATGCGACGGTCTCGGCCGCCGTCACCTCGTCGTCGAGCCGTTTGAGGTGTTCGCGCTGGCGGTCCAGCCGTTCGAAGCCTTCGGCGAGTTCAGCGATCTCGCCTTCGCCCAGTGGGGGAAGGGCGCGGGACAACAGGGTGGAGAGCAGGGACGGATCGAGTCGTTCGGACAGTTTGGGCTGGCGCAACTGGAGCAAGGCGGACAACAGCGACTCATAACGCTGCTCCCCCATGCCGGCGAACAGTTCACGTCGTACGGCCGTGCGGTAGTCGGTGGCCGAGGCATGGACGTCGCCGCGGTCGCGAAGGGCCTCGGCAAGCGCTGCGCGCGTCAGCGGCTGTCCAGCCTCGTTGACGAGGAGCACGCCGGCGGGGTGGGCGATCCTGGAGTCGGTGGTGAAGTAGTCGGCGTGTACCCCGCTGGTGTGCACGCTCGCCTGCAGGCGCGCCCCGCAGCCGAACCACCGCTCGGCGCCATCGTCGCCGATGCGGCGGAACTCCATCCACACATACCCGACACGGGTCTTGCCCGTGGCGCCTTCGCCGAGCAGGTTCCAGTGCATGGTGCGTTCCGAACCGCCGAACGTGGACAGGCGGTTGGGGCGCAGGCTGGCGTCGAAGAGGTAGGGCAGCAGAAGCTCAAGGGCCTTGGACTTGCCCGATCCGTTCTGGCCGCGAAGCAGCAGGCGGCCCCGGTGGAAGGTGAAGGTCTCGTCGTAGTAGCGCCAGACGTTGAGGATGCCCGCGCGGAGCGGCTGCCAGCGGCTGCGGGCGGCATCCACCACGGTTGCCGGTGTCGCAGTCGATCCGGCGGGCTCGGGCCGCCGCGGGACGGGAAACTCTGTCACGCTCACCGCCGATCCCCTTGCGCCGCATCGCCGCCGGAGACCACGGCGCCTGCCGTGTCGCGCGGGCCCGTGCCCTGCTCCCGTTCCGGATCCGGGCTCGTCATCTCCATCAGGCGGTAACGGTACGCGGCCGGGCATGCGACGACACGTCCCGCGGCCGTGCGGACGAGACCGACATCACGCAGGACGCGCACGGCGTCGTCGGAAAGCCGGACCGCGCCGTCCTCGGACCGATACGCCCTGGCCCAGCGCGGGAAGCGGCGCAGCAGACCCGCTCCGGCCTCGGCAAGCTGTTCGGGCAGCATTCCGGCGGGCGCGGCGCACAGCGGCTCCAGGAGGAGCAGTGCGGCAACCCTGGCAGTGGAGGTGTCGTCGGGGAAGCGGACATCGGTGGCGATCCCGTCCGGGTCCACGAGCAGGAAGCCCTCTGCGCGTTCCTCCAGGAGGAAGCCGGCCTGTTCGGCCGAGCGACGCAGGATCTGACGCCCGGTGAGTGACGTGACGTAGGCCAGCTCGTCCTCGGCGAGGTCCGCCCGGTACAGCACGGGATCGTCGAAGAGGCGACGTAGCACCGAGTGGCGCAGCCTCAGATTGCGTTGTGCATCGGTGGCGGCGCTCTCGCTGTGCGTCTCGTCGGCCGTCCCGTCGACGACCGCGCCGCCGTAGCGGCGCTCCCGCACAAGGGCGGTGAGAAGTTCCTCGAACCGTGCGGGCACCTCGTCCGGGGGCACGGCGAGTCGGGAGGCGCCGACGGGCGCTGCGGGCAACCGCATCAGCAGGGTGGTGTCCACGCGGTAGAGAACCTTGGCCGCCGCGGACTCGACGTATGCCTCGGTCGTACCGTCCACCGTGCGCAGCACGTCGTACGACTCCAGCAGCTTGAGAACATCGACGAATGCCATCCGCTCCGGCTTGTGGACCGGGTCGAAGGCGGCCAGTGCCCGGTCGGCCGCCGTGGCCTGCACGACACGGTCGGCGAGCATGCCGATGGTCGTCATCGGCATGGACAGCAGCTCGGCCGCGGTCACGCACAGCAGCATGTAACGCCGACGGTCGAACGGGGCCCGGCCGGAACGCGCCCTACGAGCCGGGCGGGAGCCGTCCGGGTCGGCACGGACCTTGGTGAGGCGGGCGTACCCGCGGCGCGGCTCCACCACCAGGCTCCAGCCGCAGGTGTAGTCGAACCACTGGGCCAGCGGCTCACGACGGCGCCGTACCAGTTCGAAGCCGGTCGGGTCGGCGATCTCGGTAAGCAGGGGGCGGGCCAGGAGGAGACGGATGGCACGGGCCACCTCCTCCCTTTCCGCAGCGGCCAGTTGGTTGGCTAGGGTGCTCATCCCGCGACCTCCTGCGGCACGGCACGAAGGGCCGAGAAGACGCTCGCTCCACCCGCCGCCGTGATGTGGACGACGTAGTCCGGTCCGGTCAGCGAACCCTTCGCGGTGTGCAGTACGGCCGTGCGCTCATCGGGAGACGGAGCCAGCGCGATGTCCACCCGGCCGTCTCCCGTCGTTGCGCGCCGCATGCCGCCCGCGTCCGGCCTGGCGGCCAGGGCACGGCCGAGCAGGTCGAGCAAGCGGTCGAAGACAGCGGGCTCCAACGTGCCGAAGGAGGACAGACGAACAGGTCCGTCTGTCTCCAGCACCCGCCAGGCGAGTACGAGTTCCGCTCGCTCCGCGCGGGCCCGCTCGGCACGCTCCGCCCTCACTGCCGCGACGTCCCGCACCTTGGCGGTGCGAGTGAAGCGCTCCGTCCGTCCGCTGGTCCGCAGCAGCGCCGACACCTCCACCGGTGGGGCCTCGGACCAGGACTGGGACGGCGGGATCAACTCCGGGTCGGAGTGGGCGAGGTGAGCATGGCGTGCCGGGCCGAGGCCGAAGGCCGCCGACCACAACCGGTGCAGATCCTCCTCCGCGGGGGCCGCCGCGAACCAGCGCGCCAGCTCCCGAAAGTCCTGCACGGCGCTGGAGGAGCGGCGCCGCGACTCATTGATCCGCTCCAGAACCTGCAGGAGCGAGACGATGGCGCGTCGGGCTATGTCGTGCAGCTGCTCGATACGCGGTCGCGCCCCGTCGTCCGGCAGGAACCATGCCCGCAGGCCCGCCCAGCGCGCCCGCCTGCTCTCCAGCCAGCCGGCCGCGGGATCCTCACCGGCCACCGGCGGCAGCTCGGCCCCACGCAGGGCCCGCTCGCGCAGCACGGCGGCGCCCCGCTCCTCCACCCGGGCCACGGCAGCGGCGACTGTCTGCCCGCGCCGGTCGAGGTTGACCAGGAACTCCTGAAGATACGCGACGGTGGCGGCCTTGACATCGCGGAACACCTCCAGATCCGCGCCCTCGGCGCGCAGGAGCCGCTGCAGTTCGCCGTTGAACGCCTTGGTGTTCTCCACCAGAGCGTCCAGATGTCCCTCCAGCTCCCTCAGCGTGCTGAAGATCCGTCGATCGGCCGACGCGGGTTCGCCGGAGAGCAGGCACAGCTCGTCGAGCCGGTCGGCGATCGCCTCCAGCACGGCCGTCTGCAGCGCGCCCGTGGAGGCGAGAACCTCAAGCGCGTGCCGCACTCCGGCAAGAGCGGCCTCGCCCCGGCGGGTCAGTGAATACTGCAGGTTGCGCCGTTCGTACTCCTCGGCCGTGCGGTAGTTCTCCGCGTGGTTGTGCACCACATCCAGCAGCTGCCACTGCACGAGTTTCCTGAGGGCCTCGTGCAGATCCTCATCCTCGACCGCCGCCACCCAGCCGGCCCCGCGCAGCCGCTCTCGGACCGCGTCGAGCCCCAGCGCCGTCTCCAGGTGTTCACCGGCCACCCCGAAGACGTCCAGCACCGCCCCGTACAGATCGGACCTCTCCACCGTCGTGAACCGGAACATCTCCGGTGGCACCCTGCGCACGCCCATCGCCCCTCCCCACCGCCTCAGCGGCATCCGGATCTCCACCGTAGAGGGCGGCACCGACATTCAGGGGCGAGTCACGGAACAGCGGATTCAACCGGTGAGAATCGGGTGGCCCGGGAGCAGGAAACCAGCCCATGAGCCGATCAGCATGGCTGCCGGCCATCGGCCCGCGTCATCACAGCGTGCGGGTTGGTCACTGCAGTCCGGAGCCACTGTCCTGGGCAGGGGTTACGCTGCCCGGAAAAATGATCAGCAGGTTGCGGTTCACCCTCGGGTGGCCGGGACCGGGCCGGAGGGCGGGGCATGGGCAGGGACACGGTGACGGTTTCCTACGCCGAGGGCTGGGACGCCGGCGCGTTTCGTCGGGCAGTGGGCCTATGACGAGCTGGGACGGCGAACCCACGAGGTCGATCTCCGGTTGCTGGAGGACGACCGTCTGTTCCGGCGGCAGTGCGTGGAACAGCGGTACGCCTCACCGGAACAGCCGGACCTGGCGCCCGACGCCTGGCGGCTCACGGTGGAACTCCTCCCCGGTTGCCGAGGCCGCATCGTTGTGGCGCCCGCCGAAACCCATGCGTATGGAGTTGCCCGTCGACGACCTCTTTCAGCCGGGAACCCCTTCTCCGTGGAGCGCTGGGACGAGACGGAGACAGCCGAGCCGCGGCACATCGCCATGGTGCGCATCCCGAGCGGGCGCCTGGCCGTCTCGGCCCCTCTCGACGAGAAGCCCCGGGAACTCACCGAGCGCATACCCCCCGGCGAGTACGCGCTGGAGGCGGCCGTGATCGCTGGCGAGGGCGAGTACGGCGAGGATCGGTTCCCGGTCACCGAGGCGCCCGCCGTGCGCCTGTTGATCCCGGACGAACCCGCCGTCGCCTGGGAGTCGGCGCTGAGTGAGGGCGAAGACCCCCGTCTGCTCCTCGACGGCCACGCCTACGGCTTCAGCACCGACGCAGCGACCGGAAGCGACCTGGTGTCGTTCTGCACGGGGGGGGCGACGGGACATGGCCGGTATGCCTCTAGCGTCGCACCATGCAACACCGTGGACGTACGGGCGCATTCGCCGACAGGCGGCATGCCACCAAATCCCCCGGCTTCCGTGGCTTCCGCGCGGTCCGCCCGCCCAGTCCCGCGCACTCCTCACCCACCCGACGGCCCGCCACCGCTGGAAGCCGACGACCGGCCGACTGTTCATCGACATCGGCATCGTCGTCACGACTGCCTGAACCGGCCGCGGCAGACCATTCGCCTCCGCCGACACTGTGCGCGGGCACGCCCCATCGCGTCGCTGGGGCTGCCGATGACATCGTGACAGGACTGGTGGCTAGCCGATCCTGTAGAGAGTCGCCAGGTCGACCAGGAGCAGATCGTCACGGTCGGCCGCGGACTCCATCAAGTCCGGGTAGAAGCCGTGCAGGGAGAACAGGGCCAGTGTGGTGCCCGTGGTGTCGTAGCCCTGGTCGGTGAGCAGGGCGCGGATGTGTTCCAGGCGCTGCAGGTCACCCGTACCCCGGCGAGCAGCGGTGGCCTTGGCCTCGCCGATGAGGGCGATCCTGGCGCGCGGAGCTTGCGGGCGTTCGCCCAGGGCCAGGGCGATGACGTCGACCTCGTGCTTGGTGCGGGCCGCCGGGTCGGCCACCTCGGTGGTACCGACCGGGCCGGGCAGGCCGCCGGGAAGCAGGGTGTGGGCGTACCGACGGGTGAAGGCGCGGGCGAGGTCCTCGAAGTGGGGGCCGAGGATCTTGGAGTTGAAGGTCGGCGCGGCGGCCTGCCATGCCTGTTCGGCGAAGCCCTGCTCGACGGTGGCCGCCTGCGGCAGGGTGATCAGCTGGTTGAAGCGGATGACGGGGTCGGCCAGCGTGATGACGGGGTGGCGGGGACGCAGGATGTCCTGCTCGCGCTGGACGTAGCCCGTGGACTCCAGGACGTCGAGCGGGTGGGTAACGGCGTTGCGCTGGCGTTCCAGGGCCGCGCCGATCCTGGTGGGGGTGGTGGCTCCCTGGGCGATCGCGGTGAGGATGTCGTAGTACAGGGTGTGCTGGGTGATCCGCGGATCCTCGCGCAGCAGATACTCCGTCTCCGTGCGCGAGTACACCGCCCGCCCCGGGTCCAGGAGCGTCCGCGTCAGCCAGGAGGCGAAGCCGTCGTTCGGGTGCGGGCGTGCCGCCACCGGCCGGTAACCGGGAGCGCCACCGAGAACGGCGTGCACCTGCAGGGCGGTCAGCGGGTCGTCGATCTGCCAGAACACGCGGCTGGCCCGGTAGTCGAAGGCTCCCAGCCTCAGATCGATCACCGCACGGCCGCGCAACGGCTTCGTTCCCGACAGCAGTTCGTGCATGACGCTCATCGCGGACCCACACAGGATCACCCGCGCTCCAGGTCCGACCCCGGTGCCCCGCTGGCGCTCGTCGTAGAGCTGCTGGAGCAGGCCGGGGATCTCGGGAGAGTGCTGGAGGAGATACGGCAACTCGTCGATCACCAGCAGCGGAGTCTGTGATCGCGCGGTGACGTCAAGGGCGTTGGACAGGACATCACGCCAGTCGGTCAACCGCAGCGTGCCGGGCCGCAGACCCGCGTGGGCCGCGATGGCATCGCTGAACCGCTGGATCGCCGGCAGCCGCCCTTCCTCCCGCACCGCGGTGACGTACAGACCCCCGACCCGCTCCGACAGCGCCTGCAGCAGATACGACTTCCCGTGCCGCCTGCGCCCCGACACGATCCCCAGACGCATCGCCGGATCCGGATCCGTGACGAACTCGGTGAGCAGACCCCACTCACGATCACGGTCGACCACGTCCTCGGGTTTGGCAAGCACGCCTTCGTCCACCGAACTCCCCACAGCTTGATCGACCACGATTCTGTCTAAGTCTACTTAGACAGAATCCGTCCAGCCCGCCTTTCCTGACGACCGGGCAACAGGGATCACTCGCGGTAACCGCCGCGGAGTCATGTCAGCGGCTCCCCCCGACAAGGCCGTCACGTGCGTCGCGACACCTTGCTTAGGTCGGCCTCACCGACGAGAGCCGAGCATCATATGAGCGTCAGGAGTCCCGACGATCGGACATGAGGCAGGCCCGAAGGGTTTGACCTGCCGGATACCGCGTAACAGGTCGAGACCCACCGGCGCTTCTGCTGAACTGCAGGTCAGCGGTTCTTCCCCGCCGGCTCCAAAATCGCCACGCACTCCACGTGGTGCGTCATAGGAAACAGATCGAACGCCCGGAGCGTACGGACCCGGTATCCGTTCTCGCGGAAATAGCCCACGTCCCGTGCCAGGGCCGCCGGATCGCAGGCGACGTAGGCGATGCGGCGGGGGGTGAGGGAGGCCAGGTGGGTCACCGTTGCACGGCCCGCGCCCGCGCGGGGCGGGTCCAGGACGACGAGGTCCACCTCGGTGATGCCCGTGCGCGGCAGGACGGACTCGACCTTGCCCTGTTCGATGCGCACGCGTGGGAAGTCCGCGAGGTTGTGGCGGGCGTCCTCCACGGCCCGCTTGCCCGACTCGATGCCGAGCACCGCGCCCTTCTCGCCGAGCCGGTCGGCGAGGGCCCCGGCGAAGAGGCCGGCACCGCAGTACAGATCGAGGGCCATCTCGCCCTTGCGCGGCAGCAGGCCCTGCATGACCGCGGTCACGAGGGTGTCCGCCGCCTTCGGGTGGACCTGCCAGAAGCCGCCGTTGCCCACCCGGTAGGTGCGGCCGTCCGCGCGTTCGCGGACGAAGGGGCGGCCGTGGACACGGTGCACGCCGCCGGACTTCTCGTCGACCCTGAGCACCGAGACCGGCTTGTCCAGCTCCACCAGGGGCAGCCGGCCGCCGGGACGCGGCGTGAGGATCACCTGGCGGTCCCCCGAGCCCGTCGCCGCGATCGCCTCGACCGACGCCATGCCGGACCAGTCGCGCTTCTCGACGCCGAGTTCGTCGACGCCGTCGGCCGCGATCATGCAGTGGTCGATCCGCTCCACCTCGTGCGAGCGGTGCCGGCGCAGCCCGGCGTGCCCCTCGGCGTCGACCGCGTACTGCACGCGGGTGCGCCACCGGGGTACTTCGCCCGCCGGGAGCTTGTCGCCCTCGGCCGGCATCACCGTGCCGTCCCAGCCGGCCTCCTCGGGGGTGAGGCCCGCGAGGCGCCGCAGTTGCTCGGCGACGACCTCGCCCTTCAGCCGTCGCTGGGCGCCCGGCTTGGCGTGCTGCCAGTCGCAGCCGCCGCAGCGGCCGGGTCCGGCGTAGGGACAGGGCGCCTCGACGCGGTCCTTGGCGGCCTCAAGGACCCGCACCGCGTCCGCGCGAAGGAAGCGGGCGCCCTCCTCGCCCTCGGTCACCCGGGCCACCACCCGCTCGCCGGGCAGCGCGTGCCGGACGAACAGCACCTGGCCCTCGGAGGTACGGGCGATGCAGTGGCCGCCGTGTGCGACGGGGCCGATCTCGACCTCGTACTCCTCCCCCACGAGGGACCCCGCCTGCGACTTCTTCGGTTCTGCCTGCATGGCGGGGTGACTCCAGATCGGGGAAGGGGGAACGGCCCGCTCGGGGGCCGACGACAGCCCACCAGTCTACGTGCTCCCCCACGACCCCGGCCCCGCCACCGGCCTCCCCAGCGGGCAGCCCTCAACACCGGGCCCACCACCCCACAGCCCCGACGCACAGCTCCCCACCCCTCGGCCACCACCACCGGGCTCCCCAGCGCTCAGCCCCGGCGCCGCGCCCCTCACTCCCCAGCCCCCGCCGCCGACCTCCCCGAGCCCGCAGCCGCGGTGCCGCATGCCGCATGCCGCGGGCTCACGTTCAGTTTCCGGTGCTCGGTTCCTTCGGCCGTTGCTCCGCCGGGCCGCGCCGCACCGCGCCGGGCGCGTTCCACTCCTGCCGTCTGCGGGCCCGGTTCCTGGCCGCCTCGGAGGACTGGAGCTGGTAGGGGACGGAGGTCACCATGACACCGGGCGTGAACAGCAGGCGCCCCTTGAGGCGCAGGGCGCTCTGGTTGTGCAGCAGGTGCTCGTACCAGTGGCCGACCACGTACTCGGGGATGATCACGGAGATCGCGTCGCGCGGCGACTCCTTGCGCAGGCTCTTGACGTACTCGATGATCGGCCGGGTGATCTCCCGGTAGGGCGAGTCGAGCACCTTCAGCGGCACCTCTATCCCACGCCGTTCCCACTCCTCGCGCAGCACCTTCGTCTCCGCCGGGTCGACGTTGACGGTGAGTGCCTCCAGGGTGTCCGAGCGCATCAGCTTGGCATAGGCCAGCGCGCGCAGTGTGGGCCGGTGGATCTTGGAGATCAGGACGATCGAGTGGACCCGGGACGGCCGTACGCTGTCGTCGCTCGGGCCCTCGGGGGCCGCGATCTCCTCGGCCACACGGTCGTAGTGCTTACGGATCGCGGTCATCGTCGCGTAGAAGATCACCATGCCGAGCAGGGCGACCCAGGCGCCGTGGGTGAACTTGGTGACGAGGACGACGACCAGGACCAGGCCGGTGAAGAAGGCGCCGAACGCGTTGATCGCCCGGGAGCGGATCATGTGGCTGCGCCGGGCCGGGTCCCGCTCCACCGCGAGGTGCCGGTTCCAGTGCCGGACCATGCCGGTCTGGCTGAGCGTGAAGGACACGAACACGCCGACGATGTACAGCTGGATGAGCCGGGTCGAGTCGGCTCCGTAGACGAAGACCAGCAGGGCGGCGGCGCCCGCGAGCAGCACGATGCCGTTGGAGAAGGCCAGCCGGTCGCCGCGGGTGTGCAGTTGGCGCGGCAGATAGCGGTCCTGGGCGAGGATCGAGCCGAGCAGCGGGAAGCCGTTGTAGGCCGTGTTGGCGGCCAGGAACAGCACCAGCGCGGTGGCCGCGGCCAGCACGACGAACAGGAGGCTGCCCTTGCCGAAGACCGCCTCGGCGACTTGTGAGATCACCGGGTTCTGGACATAGCCGGAGCCGAGCGCCACACCGTCGTGGAGCAGGTCGGCGGCGGGGTTCTCGGCCATGCGGACCTTGGTGGTCATGGCGAGGGCGATGATGCCGCAGAACATCGTCACGGCGAGCAGGCCCATCATGGCCAGCGTGGTCGCCGCGTTCTTCGACTTGGGCTTGCGGAAGGCCGGAACACCGTTGGAGATGGCCTCGACGCCGGTCAGCGCGGCACAGCCGGACGAGAAGGCGCGCAGCAGCAGGAAGACGAGCGCGAAGCCGGCGAGGCCCTGGTGCTCGGCCTTGATGTGGTAGTCGGCGGTGGGCGCGCGCATCGTGTCCCCGAGGACCAGGCCCCGGAACGCGCCCCAGACGATCATGATGAAGACGCCCGCTACGAAGACGTACGTCGGAATCGCGAACAGCGTGCCGGACTCCTTCACGCCGCGCAGGTTCATGAGCGTCAGCAGCACGATCACGGCGACCGCGCACAGCACCTTGTGCTCGACCACGAAGGGGATCGCGGAGCCGAGGTTCTCGATGCCGGAGGAGATGGACACGGCGACGGTCAGGACGTAGTCGACGAGCAGCGCGCTGGCGACCGTGAGGCCCGCCTTGGGGCCGAGGTTGGTGGTGGCGACCTCGTAGTCGCCGCCGCCGCTCGGGTAGGCGTGCACGTTCTGCCGGTAGGAGGCGACCACCGTGAACATCAGCACGACGACCGCGAGCGCGATCCAGGGGCTGAAGTGGTAGGCCGACACGCCCGCGATGGACAGGACCAGCAGGACCTCCCCCGGCGCGTAGGCGACAGAGGACAGCGGGTCGGAGGCGAAGACGGGCAGCGCGACCCGCTTCGGCAGGAGCGTTTCACCCAGCCGGTCGCTGCGCAGCGCGCGCCCGATCAGGATCCGTTTGGGCACGTCGGTCAGTTTGGACACGACAGAGGATCGTAAGGGTTCGAACTGGCAGCCGCCCACCTGCCGTCCCGGATCTGCCTCACGAGTGAACTCCGGGGCGGAGGGAACTTCGGATTCCGTGGGCGGCGCGTTCCCCGTGTCTGGATGGCAAACCCGCCTGTCGCCGCACCTCGGAGGTTCCATGGCCGCGACCGCACAGCTGATCGGCGCCGCCGCCTCGCTCGTCGGCCTCGGATTCCTGACGCTGCTGAGCGTGCGCAGCATCACGCGCCGCTGACCACGAGCGGGCCTGCACGGGGGTGCCCACCCCGTACGGCGCGTGTGTAGCTTGAGCGTCGGTCTGAGACCCTGAGGGGGCCGACCCCGACGGGGCCGAGCAGTGACTTTTCTGGACATCGGAAGGACGGTCGTGCACATCGTCATCATGGGCTGCGGCAGAGTGGGCTCCGCCCTCGCCCAGACCCTGGAGCAGCAGGGGCACACGGTCGCGGTGATCGACCAGGACCCCACGGCCTTCCGCCGGCTGGGCCCTGGATTCGGCGGCCGCCGGGTCACCGGGGTCGGCTTCGACCAGGACACCCTCCGCGAGGCCGGCATCGAGGACGCCGGCGCCTTCGCCGCCGTGTCCAGCGGCGACAACTCGAACATCATCTCGGCGCGGGTGGCCCGTGAGATGTTCGGCGTGGAGAACGTCGCGGCCCGTATCTACGATCCCCGCCGCGCCGAGGTCTATCAGCGCCTGGGCATTCCCACCGTGGCCACGGTCCGCTGGACGGCCGACCAGATGCTGCGCCGGCTGCTGCCCTCGGGCGCCGAACCGCTGTGGCGCGACCCCACCGGTGGCGTCCAACTCGCCGAGGTGCACACCTCCCCGGCCTGGGTCGGGCACAAGGTCAGCAGGCTCCAGGACGAGACGGGGGTCCGTGTGGCGTTCCTGACCCGTCTCGGCGAGGCGATCCTGCCCACCTCGCAGACGGTGTTGCAGGAGGGCGACCTGGTGCACGTGATGATGCGGACGGACGACGTCGACAAGGTCGAGGCGGCGTTCGCCGAGGGCCCTGAAGAGGAGGGCGGTCACTGATGAGGGTCGCCATTGCCGGTGCCGGCGCGGTCGGCCGCTCGATCGCGGGCGAGCTGCTGGAGAACGGCCACGAGGTTCTGCTGATCGACAAGGCGCCGACCGCGATCTCGGTCGAGCGGGTACCGCAGGCGGAGTGGCTGCTGGCCGACGCCTGCGAGATCACGTCCCTGGACGAGGCCGCGTTGCAGCGCTGCAACGTGGTGATCGCCGCGACGGGCGACGACAAGGTCAACCTGGTCGTGTCCCTGCTGGCGAAGACGGAGTACGGCGTGCCGCGCGTCGTGGCCCGGGTGAACAACCCGAAGAACGAGTGGCTGTTCAACGAGGCCTGGGGCGTCGACGTCGCCGTGTCCACCCCGCGTCTGATGTCCGCGCTGGTCGAGGAGGCGGTGAGCGTCGGCGACCTGGTGCGGCTGCTGCGCTTCAGCCACGGCGACGCGAACCTGGTCGAGCTGACCCTGCCGGAGGAGTCGGCCCTGGCCGGCACCCAGGTCGGGGACGTGGAGTGGCCCGAGGACACCTCCCTGGTCACCATCATCCGCGGTAACCGTGTGCTGGCCCCCTCCAAGGAGGACTCCCTGGAGCCGGGAGACGAGCTGCTGTTCGTGGCCGCCCAGGCCCGAGAGGAGCAACTGGAGGACCTGCTGTCGGTACGCCGCGAGGACGACTGAGCCCGGCCGCACCCGACCGAGTACGCCGCAGGGGGCACCCGGAGACCCCGAGCGCCCCCCTGCGGCCACACCGCCTTCGACTGCACCCGTACCGCATCGCGGACTTTGACCGCACCCTCGCGGCGCCGAGGACTTCGACCACAGCCCCGCCGTGTCAGACACGTCGGGCACTTGCTCGCTGCATCCGGCACTTCGGGCACTCCCTCGCCCCACCGAAGGCCACGGCCACCCCCACCGCATCCGGCACTTCGACTGCCCTCCGCCGCATCGCGCACCTCGGCCACACCGTCCCCCGCCGCATCGGCACTTCGGGCACGACCTCCGCCGCATCGCACACTTCGGCCGCACGCCGCCGCGTCAGGGACTTCAACCGCGCCCCCGCCACATAGCAGACCTCGGCCACGCCCTACCCCCGACGAGGACATCGGCCACACACCGCCGCATCCGGCACTTCAACTGCACCCCCGCCGCATCAAGCGCTCGGCCGCACCGCACCCCCAGCCGCGTCGGCGGCTTCCGCCGCACCCCCCGCCCCGTCGAGGACATCGGCCACACCCTCACCGCGTTCAGGGACTTCAGCCGGACCCCCACCGCAGCGCAGACCTCTGCCACGCCCTACCCCCGTCGAGGACATCGGCCACACACCGCCGCATCCGGCACTTCAACTGCACCCCCGCCGCATCAAGCGCTCGGCCGCACCGCACCCCCAGCCGCGTCGGCGGCTTCCGCCGCACCCCCCGCCCCGTCGAGGGCCTCGGCCACAGCGCGCCGCGTCATGGACTACAACCGCACCCTCGCCGCATCACGCACCTGGGCCACAGCTTGCCCCGTCGAGGACTCCGGCCACACCCCGTGGCATCCGGCACTTCAACTGCACCCCCGCCGCATCAAGCGCTCGGCCGCACCGCACCCCCAGCGGCGTCGGCGGCTTCCGCCGCACCCCCCGCCCCGTCGAGGACATCGGCCACACCCTCACCGCGTTCAGGGACTTCAGCCGGACCCCCACCGCAGCGCAGACCTCTGCCACGCCCTACCCCCGTCGAGGACTCCGGCCATACCCCCCTGGCATCCGGCACCCCCGCCGCATCAAGCGCCTCGGCCGTACCGCGCCCCCGCCGCGTCAGGGCCTTCGGCTGCCCCTAGCCGCGTCCGGGGGCTTCCGCTATGCCTCGCGGCGGTGTCGGCCCGCGGGTGACTCCTCGCCGCGCTCCGCGGCCGCCCCGGCCTTGCGCTGCTCCTCGGCCCGCTCCTCGGCCTCCATCTCCGCGAACACGTCGATCGGCGCGGGCGCCTTCGCGAGGAAGACCCAGGTGAGCCAGACGGCGAGCAGGAACGGCGGGATCTTCAAGGTCACCAGGACCCAGCCGAGCTGGGTGGTGTCCGCCCACCAGTACAGCGGGAAGAGGATCATGCACTTGCCGAACAGGATCAGCCCCCAGGCCCAACTGGCCTTGGCGTACGCCTTCTTGCGGCCGGGGTTGCGGGTACGCCAGGACAGGTTCTCCTTGAAGACCGGGCCGAGGATCAGTCCCATGAGGGGCACGCCGGCGATCGTCGTGACGATGTACGCCAGGGACAGGCCCAGGGTGTAGAGCATGCCGGGGAGGTAGAAGTCCTTGGCGTTGCCCGTGAACATCGCGAACACGACGCCGAAGGCCACACCGAAGACGCCGCTGAAGGCGTGCTTGACGGTGTCCTTCTTGGCCAGCCGCACCACCAGCAGGACCAGCGACACGGCCAGCGCGGCGATCGCCGACCAGTGCAGATCCTTGTTGATCGTGTAGATCGTGACGAAGAGGAGTCCGGGCAGGACCGTCTCGACCATGCCCCTGACACCGCCGAACGCCTCGAAGAGCGCGGCCTCGGTCACCGCCCGGGCGTCGTCATGCTGAGTGGTGTCTTCGGTCGGCTTGTCGAGTGACGTCACCGGCTACTCCCGTCCGAGGGGTCTCAGTTCGTACTTCGGGTTGAACAGCACCCGGCGGCCCCGGCTCATCGAGATCCGGCCCGATGCGATCAGTTTGCGCCCCGGTTCTATGCCCACGATGGAACGCCTGCCCAGCCACACCACGTCCAACGCGGCGGAACCGTCGAACAGCTCGGCCTCCAGGGCCGGGACTCCGGCGCGTGGGCGCAGCGTTACCGTGCGCAAGGTACCAGTTACCGTGACGATCTGCCGGTCCTGGCAGTCACCGATCCGTATACAGCCGGCCGTGTCGGTGTCCTCCCGCAGCTCCTCGGACTCCAGGTCCTCCTGGGACGAGGAGAGCCGGCCGAGCATGCGCCGGAACCGGCCCACCGGCTTCTCGGAACGCGGAACAGCACTCATATCAGAAGCGTACCGGGGCCCACCGACGGCGACGTACCGGTGGGCAGATCCCCGCCCGTCCGCTGGGGTTCGGCCACGCCCCGAAGGGGCGCGGGGCCGTAGCGACATGCGGCTCCGCCGCGCGGGCGCGACCAGCCATGACGCAGCCGCGGACGAACGACGGCACACCACAGCGCACCCAGCGGAGCGTTCAGCGTTCGAACCGGTAGCCCATCCCCGGTTCGGTGATGAAGTGCTTCGGGTGCGAGGGGTCCGTCTCCAGCTTCCTGCGCAGCTGCGCCATGTACACGCGCAGGTAGTTGGTCTCCGTCCCGTACGAGGGTCCCCACACCTCCTGAAGCAGCTGCTTCTGGCTGACCAGCCGCCCGGTGTTGCGGACCAGCACCTCCAGCAGATGCCACTCCGTGGGGGTCAGCCGTACGTCCCTGCCGCCCCGGTTGACCTTCTTGGCGGCCAGGTCGACGGTGAACCCCTCGGTCTCCACCGTCGTCACGTCGTCCTCACCGGGACCGACGGGCTCGGCCCGGCGCACCGCGGCCCGCAGCCGGGCCAGCAGCTCGTCCATGCCGAACGGCTTGGTCACGTAGTCGTCGGCGCCCGCGTCCAGCGCCTCGACCTTCTCGTCCGAGGAGTGCCGGGCCGACAGGACCAGGATCGGCACCCGGGTCCAGCCGCGCAGGCCCCTGATCACCTCGACGCCGTCCATGTCGGGCAGGCCCAGGTCGAGGACCACCACGTCCGGGTGGCGGGAGGCGGCGAGTTCGAGGGCGGTCCTGCCGTCGGGGGCCGCGTCGACCTCGTACTTGCGCGCCCTGAGGTTGATCACGAGGGCGCGCACGATCTGCGGCTCGTCGTCGATCACGAGCACCCGGGTCATGAGGCCTTCCTTTCCGGTTCTGCTGCGCCCTCTCCGGTGCGAAGGGGCTCGGGACGCGATCCTGCCGCCCGCAGGCTGAGGACCATGGTGAGGCCGCCCCCGGGCGTGTCCTCGGCGTTCAGCGTGCCGCCCATCGCCTCGGCGAAGCCGCGCGCGACCGCGAGGCCGAGCCCCACCCCGGCACCGCGCGGCGCGTCGCCGTAACGCTGGAACGGCTCGAATATCCGGTCCTTCGCCTCGTCGGGTATGCCCGGCCCGCGGTCCACGACCCGCACCTCCACCCGGTCGGCGATGGCACTGGCGGAGACCATGACACGCCGGTCGGGCGGACTGTACTTGACGGCGTTCTCCACCAGGTTGGCCATCGCCCGTTCGAGGAGCCCGGGATCGACGGCGACCATCGGCAGGGTCTCGCGGATGTCCAGATCCACGCTGTCCTCGGGGACGCCGACCAGCGCCCACGGGACCACCTCGTCGAGGTCGACCTCGCGGACGATCGCGACGACCGTGCCGGTCTGCAGCCGGGACATGTCGAGCAGGTTGCCGACCAGGTGGTCGAGGCGGTCGGCGCCCTCCTCGATGCCTTCGAGCAGCTCCGCCCGGTCCTGTTCGGACCAGTCGACGTCGTCGGACCTGAGCGAGGTGACCGCGGCCTTGATCCCGGCCAGCGGAGTGCGCAGGTCGTGGCTGACCGCGGCCAGCAGCGCGGTGCGGATCCGGTTGCCCTCGGCCAGGGTGCGGGCCCGGTCGGCCTCTTCCTGGAGGCGCCGGCGGTCCAGCACCACGGCGGCCTGCGCGGCGAACGCGGCCAGCACCCGGCGGTCCTCGGCGGGCAGCACGCGGCCGGTCAGCGCGAGCGCCATGTGGTCGCCGACCGGCACGTCGACGTCGGCGTCCTCGGGCCGCTCCAGCGGCGGGCCGAATCCGGCGCGGCCCGCGCAGGTCCAGGGCTCGACGTCGCCCGCCCGCTCCAGCAGGGCGGCGGACTCCATGCCGAACGTCTCCCGGACCCGCTCCAGCAGTTCCTCCAGGCCGGTCTCGCCCCGCAGCACATTGCCGGCGAGGAACGACAGGATCTCCGACTCGGCGCGCAGCCGGGCCGCCTGGTGGGTGCGCCGGGCCGCCAGGTCCACCACCGAGGCCACCGACACCGCGACCCCGACGAAGATCGCGATGGCGACGATGTTGTGGGGGTCGGCGATGGTCAGCCGGTGCAGCGGGGGCGTGTAGAAGTAGTTCAGCAGCAGCGACCCGAAGGCCGCGGAGGCCAGGGCGGGCAGCAGCCCGCCGAGCAGGGCCGCCGCCACCGTCAGCGCCAGGAACAGCAGCATGTCGTTGGCGAGTCCGAGGTCCACGGCGTTCAGGCACAGCGCCATGGCGACCGGACCGAGCAGCCCGACCACCCAGCCGGAGACGATCCGGGTCCGGCCGAGCCGGGCGCCCCGGGCGACGGGCAGCCCGCGGCCCTTGGCGATCTCCTCGTGGGTGACGATGTGCACGTCGAGGTCGGGGCCCGACTCGCGGGCGACGGTGGCGCCGACGCCGGGCCCGAAGACGTACTGCCAGCTCTTGCGGCGCGAGGAGCCGAGGACGATCTGGGTGGCGTTGACGCCGCGCGCGAAGTCCAGCAGCGCGGCGGGTATGTCGTCGCCGACGACGTGGTGAAAGGTGCCGCCCAGGTCCTCGACGAGGGTGCGCTGGACGGCCAGTTCCTTCGGCGAGGCCGCGGACAGGCCGTCGCTGCGGGCTATGTAGACGGCCAGCACCTCGCCGCCTGCGCCCTTCTCCGCGAGCCGCGCCGCCCGGCGGATCAGGGTGCGTCCCTCGGGGCCGCCGGTCAGGCCCACGACGATCCGCTCGCGCGAGCCCCATATCGCGGAGACCCGGTGCTCGCTGCGGTACTGCTTCAGATACTCGTCCACCCGGTCGGCCACCCACAGCAGCGCCAGCTCCCGCAGGGCGGTCAGGTTCCCGGGCCGGAAGTAGTTGGACAGGGCCGCGTCCACCTTGTCGGACTGGTAGATGTTGCCGTGCGCCATGCGCCGGCGGAGCGCCTGTGGCGACATGTCGACCAGCTCGATCTGGTCGGCGCGGCGCACCACCTCGTCCGGTACGGTCTCCTGCTGCCGTACGCCGGTGATCGACTCGACCACGTCGCCCAGTGACTCCAGGTGCTGGATGTTGACCGTGGAGACCACGTCGATGCCGGCCGCCAGCATCTCCTCCACGTCCTGCCAGCGCTTGGTGTTGCGCGAGCCCGGGATGTTGGTGTGGGCCAGCTCGTCCACCAGGGCGACCTGGGGGCTACGGGCCAGGACCGCGTCCACGTCCATCTCGGTGAAACGCCCGCCCCGGTAGTCCAGCTCCCGGCGCGGCACCTGCTCCAGGCCGTGCAGCATCACCTCGGTGCGCGGCCGGTCGTGGTGCTCCACGAAGGCCACGACGCAGTCGGTGCCCCGCTCCACACGCCGGTGAGCCTCGGACAGCATCGCGTAGGTCTTGCCCACGCCCGGTGCCGCGCCGAGGTAGATCCGGAGCTTTCCACGTGCCATGGCCCTATTGTCTTCCCGTCACTGCCGCCTACGCAGCGTCGACCCTACGGCCCGCAATCGCGACGAAAGGGACGGGCGGTCGGGGCACAGGCAACTTTGACGCAACCCTGATGAGCCGATCCACCTCGATCCCCCCAGGTCAGCCCAGCCCGAACCAAGTCGCCCCCGCAGGGCCGACCACCGCCGCCAGCCGGACCGGAACGACCGTCACCGACTGTGCCCGGAGCGCCCCTGCCCCTCACCGACTCCCGAGCCACATCAGCCACCGCCCGTCGCCGACCACCAAACCGGGCCGGACCTGCCGTCACCGGATGCCAGGCCGCGCCGACCACCGCCCGCTGCCGGGTACCGAGGCGGCCGTCGCCCGTTGCCCCGCCACGTCAGCCACCGCCCGTCGCAGACTCCCGAGCCAGGCCGACCGCCGCCGGCTGCCGAGCTGGGGCGGCCCTTGCCGGTTGCCAAGCCGAGCTGCCCGCTGCCCGCTGCCAAGCCGACCACCGCCCCTCGCCGGGGCGGGGCGGCGGGCTGTCCCGGGGTGTCAGTGTTCGGTGATCTTGCCGTCGTTCAGCTCCAGCACGCGGTCGGCCAGGTCCAGCAGGGTGGTGTCGTGCGTGGCGACCAGTGCGGTGACCCGCTCGCTGTGGACGACGGCTCGCAGCAGCTCCATCACGGCGTGACCGGTCTCGGCGTCCAACTGCCCGGTGGGCTCGTCGGCGATGAGAAGCGCGGGGCGGTTGGCGAGGGCGCGAGCGATGGCGACGCGCTGCTGCTGGCCGCCGGACAGCTCGCCGGGGCGCTGGGCGGCGTGGTCGGCGAGACCCACCAGGGAGAGCAGCAGCTCGACGCGTTCCTCGCGCTCGCGCGGATCGGCCCGGCGCAGCCGCATCGGCACGCCGACGTTCTCCGCCGCGGAGAGGATCGGGACGAGCCCGAAGGACTGGAAGACAAAGCCGATCCGGTCGCGCCGCAGTTCCAGCAGGCCGTTCTCGTCGAGTGCGGCGAGATCCCGGCCGTCCACGGTGATCCTGCCCCGGTCGGGCGCGTCGAGCCCGCCGACGACGTTCAGCAGGGTGGTCTTGCCGGATCCGGAGCGCCCTTTGAGGGCGACCAGTTCGCCGCGCGGGATCTCGAAGGAGACCCCGCGCAGCGCGTGCACGGCGGCGGCTCCCTGCCCGTACGACCGGTGCACGTCCTCGACACGCACCATCGTCTCGGTGACCACCTGAACGTTCATCCCACTCCCCCCTAGGACCGGGCGCCAGTATGGCTGGCCGACACCCGGCCGTCCAAGGGGTGCCGCAAAAAGGGGCCGCACCCCCGGCAGGGGTACGGCCCTGGTCGCGTTCGCCGCTCAGCAGGCCCGACGAAGTCCGTTGCGGTTCGACAGCGCCATGAAGAGGCGCGGGGAACGGCGCGACCGGCCACGACGGCGCCGCAGCCGACCGACGGCACATCGCGGCACGACCAGCGGAGCGCTCAGCGGACCTCGGTGATCTCCGGTCCGCGCTGCAGTTGGCCCATGCCGCCGGAGAAGCGCGAGGACTCCTCCTGCTGAACGCCCTCCGGGACCATCTGGGCGTCGTTCGGCAGCTTCAGGACGATCGGGTCGCGGGGCGCCATCGGCCCCTCGCCGCGGACCACGACCGTGTCCCGGAAGATCTGCTCAAGCAGCCCGGCGGCCTGCGGCTGCACCGCGCCCTGGCCCGAGATCACGCCGCGCAGGAACCAGCGCGGGCCGTCCACACCGATGAACCGCACGACCTGGAAGCCGCCGGTGCCGTCCGGCAGTTGCACCGGCACCTGGGCGCGCAGTTCCCAGCCCAGGGGGCCCTCGACCTCGTCGACGATGCCACCCTGCTGGGTGATGCCGGTCGCGATCTCCTCGCGGACCTCGCCCCAGATGCCCTCGCGCTTGGGCGCGGCGAAGGCCTGCAACTGGACCGCGCTGTCCCGCAGCACGACGGTCGCCGCGACGATCGCGTCGCCCGCGACCTCGACCCGCAGCTCCATGCCGTCCACGCCCGGCACGAACAGACCGCCGAGATCCACCCGGCCCTCGGCCGGGTCACGCACCTCGGAGGCGTCCCACGGCCCTTCGGGGCGGGGCTCCGGTTCGAGCCGCAGCCGCTCGGGCTCGCCTGCTTCATCCTCGTCCGCCTCGGTGTCGACGCTGTCGACGACCTGCTCGGCCTCGCCGGCCGCGTCCTCGGCGGCACCCTTCTTCTTGCGACGTCCGAACACGTCACTGTCCTTCCCGGTCGGATACGACCGAAGCGTATCGATTCCCACCCGCCTGGCCGCCCTCGGCGACCTGACCGCTTGTGCCGCTCTCGCCGCCCACCGCGGCATGGCCCCCGGTGGACCCGAAGCCCCCCTCGGCCCGCGCCGAGCCGGGAAGCTCCGCGACCTCCTGGAAGCGGACCCTCTCGACCTGCTGGACGACCAGTTGGGCAATCCGGTCGAAGCGCTCGAACCGCACGGACTCGCGCGGGTCGAGATTCACCACGATCACCTTGATCTCCCCACGGTACCCGGCATCAACCGTCCCCGGGGCATTCACGAGGGCGACACCGCAGCGGGCGGCAAGACCGGATCGAGGGTGCACGAACGCCGCGTACCCGTCCGGGAGGGCGATCGACACTCCCGTGGGCAGCACGATCCGCTCGCCCGGCTTCAGTTCGCACCTCTGCGTCGTCCGCAGATCGGCCCCGGCGTCACCGGGAAGCGCGTACGCCGGAAGCGGTACGTCGGGGTCGACGCGCCGGATCAGCACGTCCACGGGGGCACGCGGCCCCGGGGGGACGGAGCCCGCCGGGGGCCCGGGGTGCGGGGCGCTCACGGGTTCACCTCGAAGGCGCGGGCGCGCCGGACCTGGTCCGGGTCGCTCAGGGCGGCCTGGATCTCCTCCTCGCGGCCGTTGTCGACGAAGTGGTCGACCTTGACCTCGATGAACAGGGCGTCGGCGCGGACGGCCACGGGGCCGTCGGGGCCTGCGATGCGTCCGACCACACTGGAGTAGATCTTCCGCCCGGCGACCGCGGTGACCTCGGCGGCCAGGTGCAGCGTCGTGCCGACCGGCACCGGCCGCACGAAGTCGGTCTCCAGTCGGCCCGTCACCGCGATCGTCCGCAACAGCCAGTTCAGCGAGCCCAGCGTCTCGTCCAGGGCGGTGGCCAGCACACCCCCGTGCGCGAGGCCGGGGGAGCCCTGGTGGGCGGGCTGCACGGTGAACTCTGCGGTCAGGGTGACGCCCTCGCCCGCCCGCGCCTCCAGGCGCAGCCCGTGCGGCTGCTCGTGACCACAGCCAAAACACTGTTCGTAATGCGAACCGAGCAATTCGCCGGGTGCGGGCGCGTCGGGATGCCGCACCGGCGTCACGGCATCGGCAGGGGGCTGAAGAGCCGCGGAACTACCAGTCACAGCCGCAGACCTTACCCGCCCGTCCACCCCGCCACCCGCCCCGCGTCCGGCCGCAGCAGGGTGTCGGCGGCCGGCGCGTTGCCCTCGTCGGCGGCGCGCAGCACCTGGTGGACCAGGCCGACCGCGTACGGGTCGTCGAGGACGGGGCTGACGAAGCCGGGGGTGCCCCGGATCCCGGTGGTCTCGGCGGCTGTCGCGGCCATCACGTCGGCCGGGTGCCCTGGTTCGGGGTGTGGGTGCAGGGCGTGCCAAGCTGGGGGCATGGAGGACTCCGGCACCCCGTACGACGAACGCCTCACCGCTCCCCGGTCGTGGTGGCTGATCAGCTTTCTGGTCGGCGTCTCGCTGGCCCTGATCCTGCTCCCCTTCGGCACGCTGCCGATGCTGGGCGGGCTGGCCGGCGGCACGGCCGCCGCCGCGGTCGTGGCCAGCGCCTACGGCTCGCTCCGGATCCGCCTCGTGGGCGACCAGCTGATCGCGGGCGAGGCGAAGATCCCGGTCACGGCGCTCGGCACGGCGGAGATCCTGGATCCGGAGGAGGCCCGCGCCTGGCGCACCTACAAGGCCGACACCCGCGCCTTCCTCCTGCTGCGCGCCTACATCCCGCAGGCGCTCCGCGTCGAGGTCACCGATCCGGCCGACCCCACCCCGTACCTCTACCTGTCGACCCGCACTCCGGAGCAGTTGGCGGCGGCGATCGAGGCGGCCCGCAGCCGCGCGACGGCCTGATCGTCCCGGGCGCCCGAAAGGACGGAGGGGCGCTGCGTCAGCGCCCCGGTCCGCCGGCGATGTCCCCCGGTGTCAGCGGTTCGGCGGGAGGTTCCAGCGGGGGCAGTTCGGGCAGTTCGTCCCAGGGAACCTGGATCTTGCGCAGATCGGCGCGGATCCGCGCGGCCAGCTTCTTGGTGTCCCGCCGGTTCATGACCGCCCCGACGGCGGCTCCGACCATGAACGGCATCAGGTTCGGCAGGTCCCGCACCATCCGCTTCATGATCTGCTGGCGCAGTTCGCGCTTCAGGGGGCCCCCGAGGGCCGTGTTGATCGTCGACGGCTTCATCACGTCGATCCCGCGCTCCCCCGACCAGGAGGACAGATACGCGGTGCTGCGGGCCATCAGGCCGCCCGGCGGCCGCAGGCCGTAGACCTCGTGCAGTTCGGCGATCAGTTTCAGCTCGATCGCCGCGACTCCGGTGATCTCCGCGGCCAGTTCGGTCGGCATCGCGGGCGGCACCGGGAGCATCGCCGCCGCACCGACCCCGGCCCCGATGGTCGAGGTTCCATGGGCCGCGCCCGCCACGAGCTTGTCCGCGATCTGCTCGGGCCCGAGGCCCGGGAACTGCCGGCGCAGCGTCGCGAGGTCCCGCACGGGGATCCGCGGGGCCATGTCGATGATCCGGTCGGCGAGGTACGCCAGGCCCGCCCTGGCACGGCTGCCACCGATGCGGGCGCCGTCCCGGGCCAGGTCCCGGGCCCTGCCACGGACGACCACGGTCCTTTCCCATGCTGTGCGCCGCGTTCGACCGGGGGCCGCCTCCGTCGGTGCGACGGTCGCCGGCTGGTCCGTCGGCGCCGGGCGGTCACCCCGGTCGGCCGCCGGTTCGAGCGAGGCTCCCGCACCGGATGAGCCCCGCTCGACGTCACGCGCGCCGTGCGAGCCGTCCCGCGGCCCATGGTCCGCTCCCCGCAGGGGGAAGCGGCGCTTCCGAGGAGGGGTCGAGCCAGTCACGGCCGACCCACTCTCAGTCGCAGTCGCGGCAGATCGGCTGACCGTTCTTCTCGCGGGCCAGCTGGCTGCGGTGGTGCACCAGGAAGCAGCTCATGCATGTGAACTCGTCCTGCTGCTTGGGCAGCACCCGGACCGCCAGTTCCTCGTTCGAGAGGTCGGCGCCGGGCAGCTCCAGGCCTTCCGCGGCCTCGAACTCGTCGACGTCAACGGCGGCGGTGGACTTGTCGTTCCGCCGGGCCTTCAGTTCTTCAAGGCTGTCCGAGTCGACGTCGTCGTCGGTCTTGCGTGGAGTGTCGTAATCGGTTGCCATGTCGCTCTCCCCCTCTGGGTGTCTGCGGTGTCTCCAGCGCACGTAACGCGTGAGAGGCCGGACTTGTGCCCGACCCGAGGCGGAGATTTTGCCTCACATCAAGGTCTGTTACTCAATCGACACCCAACCGGACTCCTCAAGAGTGATCGGCTTGGATGGCGATGGGGACCGTACACGGTCCGGATGCCGCACCTCAAAGGCGTCTCACCGAGTACTTCCCGTGATCAAGACCCTTGAAAACCAGGACTTTTCCGGCTTTCCACCTCGGTTTGTGATCACGGAGCGTAGATGGCTGGAAATCCGCCCATGTGATCGATCACACAGGCGAAGCCCCGTCGACCCACCTGAAAATTCCGCGCAAAGCGAACATCCCCCGCGTGTGTCGGCCACTCGATCAAGATCGACCGCTCTGCGGCCGGGTTCCACGTCGAGATCCACACGATCCACGCCGAGATCCCCATCGAGATCGCATCACATCGGCAGAGTGACCCGCATCACGAGCCCGCCCCCCTCACGCGGTTGTGCCGAGATGTGACCGCCGTGCGCGCGCGTCACGGACCGGACGATGGACAGGCCGAGGCCGACCCCCTTGTCACTGCCCGTGCGCTCCGTACGGAGCCTCCTGAACGGCTCGAAGAGGTTGTCGATCTCGTACGCCGGCACCACCGGGCCGGTGTTGGAGACGGACAGCACCGCCTGGCCGTGCTGGACGTCGGTGGTGACCTCGACCCAGCCGCCCTCGGGAACGTTGTACCGCACGGCATTCTGCACCAGGTTCAGGGCGATCCGCTCCAGCAGGACGCCGTTGCCCTGGACCACCGCGGGCCCGCACTCGCCCGTGATCCGCACGCCCTTGGCCTCCGCCTCCGCATGCACCTGGTCGATGGCCTGGGAGGCGACCTCGGCGAGGTCCACGGGCTTGCGCTCGACGATCTGGTTGTCGCTGCGGGCGAGCAGCAGCAACCCCTCAACGAGCTGCTCGCTGCGCTCGTTGGTGGCCAGCAGCGTCTTGCCCAGCTGTTGCAGCTCCACCGGCGCGTTCGGGTCGGACAACTGCACTTCCAGGAGCGTGCGGTTGATCGCCAGCGGGGTGCGCAGCTCGTGCGAGGCGTTCCCGACGAAGCGCTGCTGGGCCGTGAACGCCCGCTGCAATCGCTCCAGCATGTCGTCGAAGGTGTCGGCCAGCTCCTTCAGCTCGTCGTCCGGGCCGTCCAGCTCGATCCGCCGGGACAGGTCCGAGCCCGCCACCGCGCGCGCGGTGCGGGTGATCCGGCCGAGCGGCGACAGCACGCGGCCGGCCATCGCGTAACCGAACGCGAAGGCGATCACGGCGAGGCCCAGCAGGGCCAGCAGCGAGCGGCTGAGCAGATTGTCCAGGGCGACCTGGCGCTGGTGATCGACGCACTGGCTGATCGCCTCGTTGAAGTCGGACAGCGGCAGGCTGGCGGTGTTGATCGCCGGGCAGTCCTCGCTGGAGACCTTCAGCCCCGAGAAGCTGACGATCTTGAACAGCGGCTGGTTGCCCGTGTTGATCGCCTGCGCGGCCAGCAGGTAGATGATCGACAGCAGCAGGATGCCGGCGATCAGGAACATGCCGCCGTACAGCAGCGTCAGACGTATCCGGATGGTCGGGCGCAGCCAGGGGTACGACGGCTGGGGTCTGCGCGGATCCCAGGTGGGCTTCGGGGGCGCCTGCGGGGGCGCGGGTGTCGTGGCCACGATGCATCAGATCCGATAGCCGGAGCCGGGGACGGTCACGATGACGGGCGGCTCGCCCAGCTTGCGGCGCAGAGTCATGACCGTCACCCGCACCACGTTGGTGAACGGGTCCGTGTTCTCGTCCCAGGCCTTCTCCAGGAGCTGCTCGGCGGAGACCACGGCACCCTCGCTGCGCATCAGCACCTCCAGCACGGCGAACTCCTTCGGCGCGAGCTGGACCTCCTTGCCGTCCCGGAAGACCTCGCGGCGGTTCGGATCGAGCTTGATCCCGGCCCGCTCCAGGACGGGCGGCAGGGGCACGCTGGTGCGCCGGCCGAGGGCACGCACGCGTGCGATCAACTCGCTGAACGCGAAGGGCTTGGGCAGATAGTCGTCGGCGCCGATCTCCAGGCCCTCGACACGGTCGCTGACATCGCCGGACGCGGTGAGCATCAGCACGCGCGTGGGCATGCCCAGCTCGACGATCCTGCGGCAGACGTCGTCGCCGTGCACGAGCGGGAGGTCGCGGTCGAGGACGACCACGTCGTAGTCGTTGACGCCGATGCGCTCCAGGGCCGCCGCACCGTCGTACACGACGTCGACGGCCATGGCCTCCCGGCGCAGCCCGGTGGCCACCGCATCCGCGAGCAGTTGCTCGTCCTCGACGACGAGTACGCGCACGTCGTATGTCCTTCCTGTGTCCACCCGCGTAGCGCAACCGTGGGCGCACGGGTGGGGATCCTCGTGGGGTGTGACTCCATCCTGCCCTTTTCGGCCATAAGTCGGCTGTAAGACGGGTGCCCGGACCGGACGGAACGGGGCGCTGGAGCGGGAATGCCAGATTTTCTCCCGCGGTTGAGGTTTCCGTGGAAGGGAGTGGGGGGAGGACGGCTTTACACCCCGCGATCACGCTCTGCATGTGCCGTACCACCATGTGGTACGTCGCGGTCCGCTTCCCGCAGAGCGGGCGTGGGTGTCCGGCACCGTCGCCGCCCAGCACGGGCAGCGCTGGGCACCTGCAGGAGACGTGATCGCCCCTTCCGAACGGCACACCCCCGTGCCACCGACCCACGACCCAGGACGAGGGGGCGCAGCATGGACGCATTCACCGCAGGACTTCTGCAGCGCATAAAGGCGACCGAGTCCGACCTGTCCCGGGCTCGCGACGAGGGCGACGACTTCCTCGTAGAGGTGGAGCAGGCCGAGCTCGACGACCTGCGCCGCCTCGCCGCCGAACACGGTGTGGAGGTCGGCGCGACCAGCGTCTGACAGCCCATGGCGCAGCGACAGAACCCCGGCGAATCCAGCGCCGGGGTTCTGTCGTGTCCGAGGGTGCCGTGGTGTTCAGTCGTGCCAGGCTCCGAAGTCTTCCAGGAGGCGCTGGAGGGGCTCGAAGACGCCGGGGGTGGCCGCGACCGCCAGATCGCGGGAGGGACGCTCTCCGGGGCGTCCGCCGGTCAGGGCGCCCGCTTCCCGGGCGATCAGGTCGCCCGCGGCCACGTCCCACGCGTTCAGCCCGCGCTCGTAGTAGCCGTCCAGGCGGCCCGCGGCCAGGTCGCACAGGTCGACCGCGGCCGAGCCCCCACGCCGGATGTCGCGCAGCAGCGGGATCAGCCGGGCGGCCACCTCGGCCTGGTGGGTGCGGACCTCCGTCACGTAGTTGAAGCCGGTCGACACCAGGGCCTGCTCCAGGGGCGGCGACGGGCGGCAGGACAGCGCGCGCTCGCCCTCCCAGGCACCGGTCGCCCAGGCACCGCCGCCGCGCACCGCGTGGTATGTCTCACCGCGCATCGGGGCGGCCACCACGCCGACGACGGTCTCGCCGTCCTGTTCGGCCGCGATGGACACGGCCCAGGTCGGCAGCCCGTACAGGTAGTTCACCGTGCCGTCGAGCGGGTCGATCACCCAGCGGATGCCGCTGGTGCCCTCGCTGGAGGCGCCCTCCTCGCCGAGGAAACCGTCGTCCGGGCGGTGGTCGGCGATCAGGTCGGTGATCAGCTTCTCGGCCGCTATGTCCATCTCGGTGACGACGTCGATCGGGCTGGACTTGGTCCGCGCCACCGCGAGGTCGGCCGGGCGGCCGTCCCGCAGCAGCTCGCCGGCGCGGCGGGCGGCCTCCCGGGCGAGTGCGAGCAGGTCCGGGTACGCCGGGTGCTCCGGGTGCTCCGGGTGCTCCGGGTGCTCCGGGTGCTCCGGGTGCTCCGGAAACAGGGTCTCGGTCACGGGGCTCCTCATGCGTAGGGGCTGTCGGCGCCCGCGGCGGCCGGCTTGGGGGCGCGGGCCGGGCAGCAGCCGACCGGGCAGACGTCATGGCTCGCGCCGAGCGCGCCGAGGGCACAGCGCGTGCCGCCCCGCCCGCTCTCCGCGGCGGCGCGCTCCAGGACCAGATCGCGGATCGCGGCGGCGAACCGCGGGTCGGCGCCGACCGTGGCCGACCGGCGCACCGGCAGGCCCAGTTCCTCCGCCTTGGCCTTCGCCTCCGTGTCGAGGTCGTAGCGGACCTCCATGTGGTCGGAGACGAAGCCGATGGGGGCCATGACGACGGCGGGCACCCCGGCGGCGTGCCGCTCCTCCAGGTGATCGCAGATGTCGGGCTCCAGCCACGGGATGTGCGGGGCGCCGGAGCGGGACTGGTAGACCAGCCGCCACGGGTGGTCCACGCCGGTGCGTTCACGGACGGCGTCGGCGATCAGCTGGGCCACGTCCAGGTGCTGCTCGACGTAGGCGCCGCCCTCGCCGTGGGCCTCCTCGGGGCCCGAGGTGTCGGCGGCGGAGGCCGGGATGGAGTGGGTGGTGAAGGCGATGTGGGCGCCGTCGCGGACGTCCTCGGGGAGGTCGGCGAGGGCGTCCAGCACGCCGTCGATCATGGGCTCGACGAAGCCGGGGTGGTTGAAGTAGTGCCGCAGCTTGTCGATCCTCGGCAGGTCGAGGCCGTCCGCCTGGAGGGCGGCCAGCGCGTCGGCCAGGTTCTCGCGGTACTGCCTGCAACCCGAGTAGGAGGCGTAGGCGCTGGTGGCGAGGACCAGGACGCGGCGGTGGCCGTCGGCGACCAGTCCGCGCAGGGTGTCCGTCAGATACGGCGCCCAGTTGCGGTTGCCCCAGTAGACCGGCAGGTCGAGGCCGTGCTCGGCGAAGTCCTTGCGCAGGGCGGCGAGCAGGGCGCGGTTCTGGTCGTTGATGGGGCTGACCCCGCCGAACAGGAAGTAGTGCCGGCCGACTTCCTTGAGGCGTTCCTTGGGGATGCCCCGGCCCCGTGTCACGTTCTCCAGGAACGGGACCACGTCGTCCGGGCCTTCGGGGCCGCCGAAGGAGAGCAGGAGCAGGGCGTCGTAGGGGCTGGCATCGAGCGCGTCTGGCATGTCTCGATCCTGCCACCCGGCACTGACGGCCGGGAAACAGCGGGGTGACGAGTGCGGTTCGGGGCGGATTTCCCGCGCATTCCCAGGTGCATTAGGGTGACCTAACTCGTAAGCTGTATCAGTTGTCTTCACGCCTTACCGAGCCGACGCGTGTCCCGTACCCGCCGTCGGCCGGGCCGCCCGCCGCACCGTACTCCGGAGACCCCTGTGCCCAGCCCCTACCGCGCCCTGTTCGCCGCGCCCGGCACCAAGGCGTTCTCCGCCGCGGGCCTCCTCGGCCGGATGCCGCTGTCGATGATGGGCATCGGCGTGGTCACGATGGTCTCCCAGCTGACCGGGCGGTACGGGCTCGCGGGCGCGCTGTCGGCCACCATCGCGCTGTCGGCCGCGGCGATCGGTCCGCAGATCTCCCGGCTGGTCGACCAGTACGGGCAGCGCCGGGTGCTGCGCCCCGCGACCCTGGTCGCGCTCGTCGCGTCCGCCGGGCTGCTGTGTGCCGCGTACTTCTCGTGGCCGGAGTGGGTGTTGTTCGTGTGCGCCGCCGGGATCGGCTCGGTGCCCAGCCTGGGCGCGATGATCCGGGCCCGGTGGGCGGCCCTGTACCGGGGCACCCCGCAGTTGCACACCGCCTACTCGTTCGAGTCGGTGATCGACGAGGTCTGCTTCATCTTCGGGCCGATCATCTCCATCGGCCTGTCCACCGCCTGGTTCCCGGAGGCGGGGCCGCTGCTGGCCGCCTGCTTCCTGGCCGCGGGCGTCTTCTGGCTGACCGCCCAGCGCGCCACCGAGCCCGAGCCGCACCCGCGCGGGCACCATGGCGGCGGCAGCGCCCTGCGCGCGCCCGGCCTCCAGGTGCTGGTGGCCACGTTCGTCGCCACGGGAGCGATCTTCGGGGCGGTCGACGTGGTCACGGTCGCCTTCGCCGACGAGCGCGGCCACAAGGGCGCCGCGAGCGTGGTCCTTGCGGTGTACGCGGCGGGCTCCTGCGTGGCCGGGGTGGTGTTCGGCCTGCTGCGCTTCTCCGGGGCGGCGGAACGCCGGTGGCTGCTGGGCGTATGCACGATGGCCGTGAGTATGATCCCCCTCCTACTGGTCGGAAACCTGCCGCTTCTGGCCGTGGCGCTGTTCGTTGCGGGCCTGTCCATCGCGCCGACGATGATCACGACGATGTCCCTCATCGAAGAGCACGTACCTCGCGCGAAGCTCACCGAGGGCATGACCTGGGTGAGCACCGGCCTCGCGGTCGGGGTCGCGCTCGGCTCCTCCGTGGCCGGCTGGGTGATCGACACGGCCGGTGCGCGCGCCGGGTACGGGGTTCCGGCCGTGTCCGGGGCCGTCGCGGTCGTGGTCGGTTTCCTCGGGTACCGCCGGCTCTGCAGGCCGGCCACGGGTCGGGGAGGCGTCGTTGAGCAGCACAGCGAGCGGAAAGAACGGCACGTGGCGTAACTGGGGAGGCAATGTCGTCGCCCGCCCCACGCGTGAGGTGACGCCGGCCTCGGTGGAGGAGCTGGCGTCGGCCGTGCGGCAGGCCGCCGAGGACGGCCTGCGGGTCAAGGCGGTCGGTACCGGGCACTCCTTCACCGCCGTCGCCGCCACCGACGGTGTGTTGATCCGCCCTCAACTGTTGACCGGCATCCGCGGGATCGACCGGGACGCCATGACCGTCACCGTTGAGGCGGGCACCCCCCTCAAGAGGCTCAACATGGCTCTCGCGCGCGAGGGGCTGTCGCTCACCAACATGGGCGACATCATGGAGCAGACCGTCTCCGGGGCCACCGGCACCGGCACCCACGGCACCGGCCGGGACTCCGCCTCCATAGCCGCCCAGATCAAGGGACTTGAACTGGTCACGGCGGACGGATCGGTGCTCTCCTGCTCCGAGAAGGAGAACCCGGAGGTCTTCGCGGCCGCCCGGATCGGTCTGGGCGCCCTCGGCGTCGTCACCGCGATCACCTTCGCCGTGGAGCCGGTCTTCCTGCTGACGGCCCGCGAGGAGCCGATGCCGCTCGACCGGGTGCTCGCCGAATTCGATCAACTCTGGGCGGAGAACGAGCACTTCGAGTTCTACTGGTTTCCGCACACCGGCAACACCAACACCAAGCGCAACAACCGCAGTGCGGGCCCGGAGCGGCCGGTGGGGCAGGTGGCGGGCTGGTTCGAGGACGAGTTCCTCTCCAACGGGGTGTTCCAGGTGGCCCAGTGGGTCGGCCGGGCGGCGCCCGCGACCGTCCCCGCCATCGCCCGGATCTCCAGCAGGGCGCTGTCCGCGCGCGTCTACACGGACATTCCCTACAGGGTCTTCACATCCCCGCGCCGGGTGCGGTTCGTGGAGATGGAGTACGCCGTTCCGCGGGCGGCCCTGGTGGACACGCTGCGCGAACTGAAGTCGATGGTCGACCGCTCCGGCCTCAGGATCAGCTTCCCGGTCGAGGTGCGCACGGCCCCGGCCGACGACATCACCCTGTCCACCGCCTCGGGCCGGGACAGCGCGTACATCGCCGTCCACATGTTCCGGGGCACGCCGTACCAGGCGTACTTCACCGCCGCCGAGCGGATCTTCACCGCGCATGAGGGCCGTCCGCACTGGGGCAAGGTGCACACCCGGGACGCCGCCTACTTCGCCGGGGCCTATCCGCGCTTCGGTGAGTTCACGGCGTTGCGGGACCGGCTGGATCCGGAACGGCGGTTCCAGAACGACCACTTGCGGAGGGTGCTGGGTCCGTAGCGGAGCCGCTGGGCGTGGGGGTGGCCGCAGGTGCCGGGTCCGTCCGGCCGTCCTGCTGCCGCTGCGGGGAGCCGCTCGGTGCGGGCGTCGGGCCGCCGGCCGTGGCTCCGTCGCTCCCCGGCGAACCGCCGGTGCCCGCCGGGTGGGTGGCCGAGGGTGACGAGTACGACGAGGGCGAGGCGGGCGCGTCGGGCGAGGCGGGCGTCGCCGGGGACGAGGGTGGGAAGTCGCCACGGGACTTCGATGACGTCGAGCCGCGGACCGCGTCGCTGACCGTCGTTCCCGTACCGCCGCCGAAGCTGTGGCCGGAGACCAGTTCGTACGTCGTGATGCCGGCCAGGGCGAGTCCGAACACGAGGGCGGCGGCGAGCACCGGGCGCCGCCGGCCGCGGATCCGCGCGCGGTAGACCGTGCCCTCGGTGAACTGGCCGGGCGCCGGCGGGGCTTGCTCCTCGGGCTTGGCGGCGACCGCCGCGCCGCGGATCTGTTCGCCGGTCCGCGAGAAGAAGTGCTGGAAGAGGCTGCCTCCGCAGGTGGCCACGACGCTGACGACGCCGGCCCCGAGGATGGTGCCGTAGACGCCGAAGTAGGAGGCGAGTTTGGCGGCCACGACGGCGGCCACGGCGCTGCCCGCGACCTGGGGGACGCTCAGGTCGATGTGCCTGCGCCGCGGTTCTCCGCCCTCGTCCCGGCCGCTCGACTCACCACCGGTATCGGGCCTTTCGTGCATCACCGGACCCTTCCTGCCTTTCGCGTACGTGATCGACCGACTGCACGAGAAGGTGACGTACGGGCGAAACCGATAGTTCCGTTTCTGTGGATTGCGTGAAGTTCGCCACGGTCAGGCCCGTGAAATCCAGGTTGGGGACGACCGGCTCCCTCTACTTGGCAGAAGTTGGACGGCGCGCCAATCCACGCACGTGGTCCAAATGGAGTACTGTTGCGAGCCCTGGGTCCGGCCTCCCGCCAGGGTGTCCGGGGCCTTGTTGGACCGCCGGGAGGGGGGCTAGTTGCACAGGGTGACGGAGTTGGTCACTTAGCGTTGCGAATAGGTAACCGTGCCATAACGGCGATCCAGGGCCTGTGCCCGACACGCCGGGCAACTCGGCAAGGTTGTGGCAGGCTGCACCCGGGCAGGCCACACTCGACTAGCGGAAGCAGCGACGCAGGTGACGTCGGCAGGCACCACCCGGGAGGTTCCCATGCCCGAACTGCGTGTCGTGGCCGTCTCCAATGACGGCACACGGCTGGTGCTCAAGGCTGCCGACTCCACGGAGTACACGCTTCCGATCGACGAACGGCTGCGCGCCGCCGTGCGCGGCGACCGTCCGCGCCTCGGCCAGATCGAGATCGAGGTGGAGAGCCACCTCCGCCCCCGCGACATCCAGGCGCGGATACGGGCAGGCGCGACGGCGGAAGAGGTCGCGCAACTCGCCGGCATCCCCGTCGACCGCGTACGCCGGTTCGAGGGCCCCGTACTCGCGGAGCGCGCCTTCATGGCGGAGCGGGCCCGCAAGACCCCGGTCCGCCGCCCCGGCGAAAACTCCGGCCCGCTGCTCGGCGAGGCCGTCCAGGAGCGGCTGCTGCTGCGCGGTGCCGAGAAGGACACCGTGCAGTGGGACTCGTGGCGCCGCGACGACGGCACCTGGGAGGTGCTGCTGGTCTACCGGGTGGCGAGCGAGCCGCACTCGGCGAGCTGGACGTACGACCCGCCGCGGCGGCTCGTCCAGGCCGTCGACGACGAGGCGCGCTCGCTGATCGGCGAGTCCGACGATCTCGCCGTTCCGGAGCCGAGTTTTCCGTTCGTGCCGCGCATCGCCCGCCTGCCGCGGGACCGCCCGCTGGACCGTTCCCTCGACCGGGAGCGGCCGAGCCTGCCGGCCCATGCGTCCGAGCCCGCCGAGGAGAGCACGGGCGAGCGCGACTCGCTGACCAGCCTGCTGGAGGCGGTGCCGAGCTTCCGGGGCGACATGGTGGTGCCGGAACGCCCCGCGGAGCCCGCGGAGGAGCCCGTCGCCGAACCCGCCGCGGAGGAGCCTCCCGCCCCGGCGGCCTCGGCCGGTTCCGCCTACGCGGACGTCCTCATGCCGCGCTCGGTCGGCAGCCACCGCGACCGTCTCGTCGGGGCCACCGACCGCCAGGCCGAGGCCGACGGCGTCCGCCCGGGCCGCCGGGCGGCGGTCCCCAGCTGGGACGAGATCGTCTTCGGCACGCGCCGCAAGAAGCAGGAGTAACAGGTCGTACGACCCATGAGGAGGGGGGCCCGGACTTCCGGGCCCCCCTCCTTGGGCTGTCGGGCTTCTTCAGGCCGTCACTGAGGGTCGGGTCCCACGGCGACCGGCCGGGACGGATCCGCGGACCACTCGGACCACGAACCCACGTACAGCGCCGCCGGGATGCCCGCGACCGCGAGGGCCAGCACCTGGTGGGCCGCCGAGACACCGGAGCCGCAGTACACGCCGACCTGCGTCCCGTCCAGGGCGCCGAGGGAGGCGAACCGGGCCTTCAGCTCGTCCGCGGACAGGAACCGCCCGTCCGGGCCCACGTTCTCGTTCGTCGGCGCCGACAGGGCACCCGGGATGTGCCCGCCGACGGGGTCGATCGGCTCCACGTCACCCCGGTACCGCTCCCCCGCGCGGGCGTCGAGCAGCACCCCGGAGCGGGCCAGCGCGGCGGCCCCGGCCGCGTCGAGCAGTCCCGTCTCCCGCGGCACCGGCCGGAAGTCGCCCTCGGCCGGCTCGGGCGTCTCGGTCGACAGCGGGCCCTCCCAGGCGGCGAGCCCACCGTCCAGGACTCTTACGTCCGGGTGACCCGTCCAGTGCAGCAGCCACCAGGTGCGGGCCGCCGCCCAGCCCTGGCCGCCGTCGTACACGACGACCGGCCGGTCCGCCGACACGCCTGCCCGGCGCATCGCGGCGCCGAACTCGGCCAGGTCGGGCAGCGGATGCCGGCCGCGCTTCCCGGGGGCCGAGGCCAGTTCCCGGTCGAGGTCGACGAAGGCCGCGCCCGGGATGTGCCCGGCCGCGTACTCGGCCCGGCCGTCGAAGGCCGGTGCGCCGCTCGCCGCGGCCATGCTCAACTGCCAGCGGATGTCGAGCAGCACGGGCGGGGCGTCCGCGGTCAGGTCGTGCGCGAGTCGGGATGCGGTGATGATGGCTTCCATGGCCCCATCCATACGCCAGGGGTGGCCGCATCGTCCAGGTCCGACTACTCTGCTCCGCCGGACGGGCTCGGTCACCTCGCGTACGGGACCGGGCACATGCTGTGCGGCGGTGGGACGCCCGGCGATCGTCGGGAAACGGGTGGGGTATACGGCGGACCCGGCAAGCTCGCGGCGCTGTGCCGCCGGACGCCTGCGTGGCCGCGTGCGTGCCGCCACGCAGGTGCGAGCGGCGGCACGGGGCGTGCACGCCGCCGCGGCGCACCGGTTCCGCGGAGCGGAAGCGACACGGCCACCGCGAGGGGCCGGGGAGAGGGTGACGATGACCGAGTCACGGGGATCGGCCGGTCCCAACGGCGGCATGCGCCGGCGCACGCCCGGCACGCCGTGCTGGGTGAGTCTCATGGTGCGCGCGCTGCCGGCGACGGAGGAGTTCTACGGGGCGCTGTTCGGCTGGGAGTTCCGGCCCGGACCGCAGCAGCTCGGTCCCTATGTGCGGGCCCTGCTCGACGGGCGGGAGGTGGCCGGGATCGGCCAGCTGCCGCCGGACCGGCCGCTGCCCGTCGCCTGGACCCCCTACCTCGCCTCGGACGACGCGGACCGCACTGCCGAAACGGTACGGCTGTGCGGCGGCACGGTGGGGGTGGGCCCGCTGGACGCGGCCGACGCCGGGCGGATGGCGATCGCCTCCGACCCGTCGGGGGCCGTGTTCGGGATCTGGCAGGGCGGCGCCCACCTCGGTGCGGCCGTCACCGGGGTGCCCGGCACCCCGGCCTGGAACGAACTCGTCACCTTCGAGACCGCGAGCGTCGTCAAGTTCTACACGACGGTGTTCGGTTACGGACAGGAGCCGGTCGTCGCCGCCGACTTCGACTACATCACCCTGGACATCGACGGCCGCCCGGTGGCCGGTGTGCACGGCATGGGGCACGGGCTGCCGCGGGACCGCGGCCCGCACTGGCGTACGTACTTCGAAGTGGCCGACACGGACGCGACGCTGCACCGGATCGTCGAACTCGGCGGCCAGGTGCGCAAGCCCGCCCACGACAGCGACCACGGGCGGGTGGCCGCCGTGGCGGACCCCGAGGGGGCCAGGTTCTGGGTGATCCAGAGCCCGCACTGACCTCCCGAAGCCGGTGCGCCGCCAGCGGTGCGGGCGCGGTGCGTGGCCCACGCGCCCCACGCCGTCGCGCTCGTCGTACTCGCGGTACGCGGTCGCCCAGGTGCGCGGCCGGGCGTGATACGCCGTGAGGTCTCCTCGGGCAGGTGCTCGCGCACCCAGGCCCACTGTTCGTGCGGCATGCCGAGGCCGTTGAAGGACAGCACACCGCCCCCGGCGTCCGGCGGATGCCGGTGGTCGGCCTCGACCACGCCGCCGTCGGCGCGAGGCATCGTGGAGAACGCCGCCCGCCGGCGACGACCGAGAAACCGCGCCCGCGCACCGATCGCCCAGCCGCCGGCACCGAGCCCCGCCACGCCGATGGCGAACTCCCGGCGGGTCGGCGCCTGGCCGGAAGCCAGGGACCGAATCGCCGCGGATGCCACCGCCGTCCGGCTCCCCCGCGCCCGAGCCACGGTGCCGCGCACCTACCTCGACCCGGCCGGCGAGGGCCTACCGCATTCAGTGGCATCACCCCGAGGAGGGGAAAGGATGCCCGACGATCACGAGGTCACGGGCAGGACATCGGGAGACAGCGCACCGGCTCGGGTGGTCGCCGCGGTCATGCGGCGGAGGTGATGGCGGCGGCACAGGACCTCGTACCCGGTCTCCGCCTCGGGACGGTTCACATCGCCGATGACCACCTGTGCGCCCTCGACCACCATCTCGCCGCCCACCGTGCGCGCGTTGTGCGTCGCCCTGGCTCCGCACCAGCACAGCGCCTCGACCTGGAGCGTCTCGATCCGGTCGGCCAGTTCGATCAGCCGCTGCGAACCCGGGAACAGCTTGGTACGGAAGTCCGTGGTGATACCGAAGGCGAAGACATCGAGCCCGAGATCGTCCACGACCCGCGCCAGTTGATCGATCTGTTCCGGTGCGAGGAACTGCGCCTCGTCCACGATCACGTAATCGGCCTTGCCGCCCCGGGACAACTGGTCGACGAGGTAGGCGTACATGTCCATGCCCTCGGCCGCCTCGACAGCCTCCGTCACCAGACCCAGCCGCGAGGACAGCTTCCCCTCACCGGCCCGGTCGTCGCGGGTGAAGATGACACCCTTGAGCCCCCGAGCCGAACGATTATGTCCGATTTGGAGCGCCAAAGTACTTTTGCCGCAATCCATAGTCCCGGAGAAGAACACCAGCTCGGGCATGGGGAGTCGAGGACCTTTCGACGAGGGCGGCACAGGGCGGTGCTGAACGGTGCTGGAGGGTGCGGTGGACGACGGCGTGTGGGCCCAAGGGGCGGGGCGTCAGGAGCGTACTTCGAGCAGCGGGACCAGCTGCTCGGCAGGGGTCATCGAACCGTGGTTGCCGACCATCGCCGACTCCTTCGGCTCCCGCTCGGAGGCGATGATCAGCACGTCGTCGTGCGCCGCCGCCAGCACGTCGCCCAGGCGCGCGTACACCCGGTCGTCGCACGCGCCGGGCGGCCCGAACCAGCCCGCGGCGATCGCCTCGTCCCGCGAGGCCACCCAGAACCGCTCCCCGAGCACCTCGCGCCAGCACGTCAGGACGTCGTCCTCGGCACCCGGCAGCGCGTAGACGTGCCGCGCGCGCCCCTCGCCGCCCAGCAGGGCGACGCCGGCCCGCAGCTCCCAGTCCTCGTCGAAGTCGATGCGGTGCTCTTCGTCGAAGGGCACGTCGATCATGCCGTGGTCGGCGGTGACGTAGAGCGCGCTGCGCGGCGGCAGTTGCTCGGCGAGGCGCTGGACGAGCCGGTCGACGTACATGAGCTGGCCGCGCCAGGTGTCGGAGGCGACGCCGTAGCGGTGCCCCGCACCGTCCAGTTCGGCGTAGTACGTGTACACCAGGGCCCGGTCGGCGGCGGCCAGTTGCTCGGCCGCGAGGTCCATGCGGTCCTCGCCGCTGAGCCGCCCGTGGAACGTGCCGCCGCTGAGCGCGACCTTGGTGAGCGGGGTGCTCTCGAAGGCCGGGGAGGAGACCTGGGCGGCGTGCACGCCCGCGTCGTGGGCGAGCTGGAAGACGGTGGGGTACGGCTGCCAGTCGGCCGGCGGCGTCCACGGCTGCCAGCGCAGCTGGTTCATCAGCTCGCCGGTGGCCGGGTTGCGCACGGTGTAGCCGGGCAGGCCGTGCGCGCCCGGCGGCAGGCCGGTGCCGACGGAGGCGAGGGAGGTCGCGGTGGTCGCCGGGTAGCCGCTGGTGATCGGGCGGCCGGTGCCGCCGCGTGAGCTGCCGAGCAGCGAGGTCAGGAAGGGCGCCTCGGCGGGATGGGCGGCCAGTTGCTCCCAGCCGAGCCCGTCGATCAGGAAGACACAGTTGCGGTCGGCGGCGGTCAGCTCCGGGATCGCCGCGGTCATGCCCGGTACGGCCATCCCGGCGGCCAGGGTGGGCAGCAGGTCGGCGAGCGAGCCGCTGCCGTAGCGGGGCAGCGGCGCGGTGTCGAGGGCGAGCGGTTCCGGGTGCGCGTCCCAGGCTGCGGTCTGCACCATCAGCGCGCGATGTCCGCGGTCGCCTCGGAGATGGCCTGGGCGAAGGCGAGCGCCTGGCGCACCGTCTCCGGGCCGTCCCCGGCCTCGCTGACGCGCAGGCTGAGGTCGTCCGCCGTCGAACTGCCCGTATAGCCGTGGTCGGCCTCGCAGTTCGGGTCGCCGCAGGCGGCGGGCTCCAGGTCGATGCGGGACACGGCGCCCCAGCCGATGGTCAGCACGACCTCGCGGGGCGGCGTGCCCGGCGTGTACTGCTCCGGGTTGGCGACCACGCGGCTGACCACCACGGACGAGATCCGGCCGAGCTTCACGGACTCCGTGGAGGTGGTGGCGTACGGCGTCGGGGAGGTGCTGTCGGCGGCCTGCTCGTCGGTGTGGCTGACGATGAAGCGGGTGCCGGTGAGGACCAGCACGGTCACATGCCGGCGGACCTCGTTCTGGTCGAACGTCGTCTCCTGGTGGACCAGGTACGACCGCATGGGCTCGCCGCCCACAGCGGCCTCCACCGCCTCGGCCACGAGGGCCGGGTAGTAGCCGCTGCGCTCGATCGCCGCACGCAGCCCCTGGGTCGTCGTACTGGTCTTGGCCATGGCGTCCATCCTAGTCCGTGGGCTCACCGGCTCCGCCCCGGTCGGCAGCACCGTCCGGGCGGTCGGCTCAGGGCACCGAAGGACCGGTCCGGCAGGACGGCCCCGAACACGGGAAAGCCGCCCCACCGGGACGGCTCCGAGCACGAGGGCCGAACCGGCGGGGCAGCCGGGCGCCGGTGTCGGTGGGGCGGTCGTCGCGCTCCATCGTCCGACCCCGGGCGCGAGGGCCGAACCGGCGCGGCGGCCCCGAACACCGGAAAGCCGGTCGGCCAGGGCGGCTCCGGGCGGGCGCGAGGGCCGAACCGCCAGGGCGGCTCCGGGCGGGCGAGGGCCGGACCGGGGGGCCGGGCGTGCCAGGGCCGGGGCGTGGAGTCGGCGCGCGGGCGGGTTCGCATCAGTATGCGGGGAGTGTCCGGGGACCGAGGTCGTCGCGAGCCGGCGGGGGCGCGAGCCCCACCGTGGCGTCGAGGACGCTCAGCCCGTGCGGGGCGACGACCACCGGCTCCAGGGTGACCGCCACCACCTCGGGGTGGTCGTCGACCAGCCGGGAGACACGCAGCAGCAACTCCTCCAGCGCGGGCGTGTCGACCGGCGCGGAGCCGCGCCAGCCGAACAGCAGCGGTGCGGTCCGGATGGCGCGCACGAGTGAGGTCGCGTCCCGGTCGGTCACCGGGATCAGCCGGTGCGCCGTGTCGCCGAGCAGTTGCGAGGCGGCCCCGGCCAGTCCGAAGGAGAGCGCGGCCCCGGCCGCCGGGTCGATCACGGCCCGTACGACGGTGTCGACACCCCGGGGTGCCATCGCCTGTACCACCGGGCGGAGTTCGGCGGGCTTCCCGAACAGCTCGGTCAACTCGGTGTAGGCGCGGCGCAGTTGCTCCTCGTCGGCCAGGTCGAGGCGTACGCCGCCCAGGTCGGCGCGGTGCCGCAGGTGCGGCGCGGTCGCCTTGAGGGCGACCGGGTAGCCGAGGGAGCGGGCGGCCTCGGCGGCGGCGTCGGGGGTGGGGGCGGAGAGCGCGCGGCGCACGTGAATGCCGTACCGTCCGAGCAGTTCGCGGGTCTGCTCCTTGTCGAGCGTGAGGCCCTGTCCGCGCGTGAGCAGGCCGTCGATCAGCTCGGCGGCCCCCTTCTCGTCGATGTCCTCGTACTCGGGCACTTTCCCGGGCTCGGCCGCCTCGCGCCGCCACTGCGCGTACTTGACGGCTTCCGCCAGCGCCCGCACGGCCCGTTCGGCCGCCGGGTAGGCGGGAATCAGGCGGGAGCGCTCGCGCGGCGCTTCGGGTGCGGTGCTCTCCCGGTCCCGCGGCGCGGCGGGCGGCTCCTGGGCCGGGGCCGGCGGGGTGGTCCGTACCTCGTCCGCGGGGGTGGTCCGTACCTCGTCCGCGGGGGTGTGCGGCCCGGCCTGCGGTGCCGTGCCGGCCGCCGCCGACAACGCCTCGGCGAGCCCGCCGAGTTCGACGTGCACGACGAGCACGGGCTTCGCGGGCGCCGCCGCGGCTGCGGACCGCAGGGCCTCGGCCAGCTCGGCGTCCCCGGGCGGGCCCTCCCTGATCGCCGGGAGGGCTGTGACGACGACCGCGTCACAGGTGTCGTCCGCGAGCGCCCGGGACAGCGCCCGGTGGAAGTCCTGCGCCGTGGCCCCGGTCGTCAGGTCCAGCGGCCGCTCCGGGCGCAGTCCCTCGGCCAGGCACCGGTCGTAGGTGAGCAGCCCCAGCGACTCGGAGTTCCCGAGGATCGCCACCCGGGGTCCGGCGGGCAGCGGCTGGCGCGCGAGGAGGAGTCCCGTGTCGACCAGTTCGGTGATCGTGTCGACCCGGACGACTCCCGCCTGCCGCAGCAGCGCGGACACGGTCGCGCGCGGCAGCCGGGTGGCCCGGACCGCGTGGCCCTGGGGCGCGGTTCCGGCGCCCTGCACCACGACCAGCGGCTTGGCCACGGCCGTCCGGCGCGCCAGCCGGGTGAACTTGCGCGGGTTGCCGATGGTCTCCAGGTACATGAGGACGACATCGGTGTCGGGGTCGTCGTACCAGTACTGGATGAGGTCGTTGCCGGAGACGTCCGCGCGGTTGCCCGACGACACGAAGGTGGACACGCCCGTGACGCCGGTGACGCCTCCGCCGCGCCGGTGCAGCCGGGACAGCAGGGCGATGCCGATCGCCCCGGACTGGGCGAACAGGCCGATCCGTCCGGGGCGCGGCAGCTCGGGCGCGAGCGAGGCGTTGAGCCGCACCTCGGGAGAGGTGTTGATGACTCCGAAGGCGTTCGGCCCGACGAGCCGCATGCCGTACGTGCGCGCGTGCCGGACGAGGGCGCGCTGCCGCTCGCGCCCCTCGGGCCCGCTCTCCGCGTATCCGGCGGAGAGCACCACGAGGCCCTGCACGCCGTGTTCGCCGCAGTCGGTGACCGCCTCGGTGACCTGTTCGGCCGGGACGGCGACGACCGCGAGGTCCACGGGGTCCGCGATGTCCCGGACCGATCGGTACGCGGGTACGCCGTCGACCTGCTGCAGCTCCTCGGGGAAGGCCGTGTTGACGGCGTACAGGCTTCCGGTGAATCCGGCGTCCCGGATGTTGCCGAGGACGCCGCGGCCGACGCCGCCGGGCGTGCGGCCCACGCCGAGGACCGCGACGGAGCGGGGTGCGAGCAGCCGGCGCACCGACCGCGCCTCGGCGCGCTGCTCCCGCGCGCGCTGCACGGCGAGCGAGCGGTCGGTGGGTTCCAGATCCAACTCCAGGCGTACGACGCCGTCCTCGAAGCTGCGCTTCTGCGTGTAGCCGGCGTCCGTGAACACCTTGATCATCTTGGTGTTGGCCGGCAGCACCTCGGCGGCGAAGCGACGGATGCCGCGTTCGCGGGCGACGGCGGCGATGTGCTCCAGCAGGGCGGAGGCGACGCCGCGTCCCTGGTGCGCGTCCTGCACCAGGAAGGCGACCTCGGCCTCGTCCGCGGGGCCGGCGGCGGGCGCGCCGTCGGCGCCGATGCGGTCGTAGCGTACGGTGGCGATGAACTCGCCGCCGATGGTGGCCGCGAGCCCCACCCGGTCCACGAAGTCGTGGTGCGTGAAGCGGTGGACGTCCTTGGCGGACAGGCGGGGGTACGGCGCGAAGAAGCGGTAGTACTTCGACTCGTTGGAGACCTGCTCGTAGAAGCTGACCAGGCGGTCGGCGTCATCAACGGTGATGGGCCGGATGCGCGCGGTGCCGCCGTCGCGCAGTACCACGTCCGCCTCCCAGTGGGCGGGGTACTCGTGCCGGTCCTGCCGGTCCGCCGGGTTCTGCATGGGCCCCAGAGTACGGCTCGCCAATGACAACGTCGCAAGGCAGTCTGTGGGGGATGGAGTCGGACCGAGGCCGCGGTCCGACGACACGCCGGAGCGGGCGACAGGCCCGCTCCGGGCTCGCTTCACCGTATGGAAAACTGGTCTAGACAACCCTGAACACCGAAGGGCAGCAACACATGGCTGAGCGCCGCGTCAACGTCGGCTGGGCCGAGGGCCTCCACGCCCGTCCCGCCTCCATCTTCGTCCGAGCCGCCACGGCCGCAGGCGTCCCGGTGACGATCGCCAAGGCCGGGGGCACCCCGGTCAACGCGGCCTCCATGCTGGCCGTTCTCGGCCTGGGCGCCCAGGGGGGCGAGGAGATCGTCCTCACCTCCGACGCCGAGGGCGCGGACGCCGCCCTGGACCGGCTGGCGAAGCTGGTCGCCGAGGGGCTGGAAGAGCTGCCCGAGACCGTCTGAGCCGGTTTTTGAAGCCGCGTCGCCCTGAAAAGGTGACGCGGCTTCCGTGTTTTCACGACCGGTCGCATGAATTCACCGCCGGCCCGCACCCGACAGTCGGCCATAAATCCGGGGCACGACATAAAGGGACAGCGGCAGGACCCGCCCTCCTTAATTCCCCTCTTTGTATACGGCGCCCGTGTTAATTTCGCAGACTCGGCATGTTTACAGCGTGTTGCGAATCCCTCACGCGCTCGGCGCGGTCACCGCCCGGGGAGACCGCAGCCGGTGCGCGGCCGTCGCACGCTCGGTGTGCAGGGCCATGACCGCCCGCGCACGCTCCGCATCGCCGCGCGCCACCGCGTCCACGACGGCGCCGTGCTCCGCCCAGGACTCGACGGGGCCGGCGGGCGACTCCACCGCGTACATCCAGGCGATCTTGTGCCGGAGTTGGGTGAGCGTCGAGGTCAGGGCCTGGCTGCCGGTGGCCTGGGCGAGCGTCACGTGGAACCAGCCGCCGAGGGAGCGCAGATCCTCGCTGTTGCCCCTCCTGGCCCGCTCCTGCCCCAGCCTGACCAGGCCGCGCAGCACCTTGAGGTGGGCCTCGGTGCGCCGCTGGGCGGCCCGGGAGGCGCCCAGCGGCTCCAGGAGCAGGCGCATCTCCAGCAGGTCGGCGGCGTCCTGCTCGGTGGGTTCGGCCACGCACGCGCCCGCGTGCCGCCGCGTCACCACGAACCCCTCCGCCTCCAGGGTGCGCAGGGCCTCACGGACGGGGACGCGCGAGACGCCGTAGCGGCGCGCGAGCACTTCCTCGGTGAGCCGGCTGCCGCGCTCGTAGACACCGGCGACGATGTCGTCCCGGATCGCCGTGCACACCGAGTGCGCCGGAATACGCATGACCGACCTCCGCCTTAATCCCCGTGAAACGCCGACGATTGACGTGTGTTCCGTGACTCTATGACAATGAGCCGGAATTTCCGATGGCGGGCCGGATTCCATGGATATTTTTTGGACATCGGGGCGTCCGAAACGACGAAAACCCCGGCTCGCGAGCCGGGGCCGCGGCACCCACGCGCCGCCGGTCGTCAGACGTTCACGCCGTGCTTGCGGAGATAGGCGACGGGGTCGACGTCGGAGCCGTACTCCGCGGTCGTCCGCGCCTCGAAATGCAGGTGCGGGCCGGTCGTGTTGCCCGTCGAGCCGGAGAGCCCGAGCTGCCGCCCCGGAGTGACCCGCTCGCCCACCGAGACACCGACGGACGACAGATGGCCGTACTGGGTGTACATGCCGTCGGCCATCCGGATCACCACCTCGTAGCCGTACGCGCCGCCCCAGCCGGCCGACACGACGGTGCCGGAGCCCACCGCGTGGACGGCGGTACCGGCGGCGGCGTGGAAGTCGATGCCGGTGTGGGTGCCGGAGGACCACAGGGAGCCGCCGGTGCGGTAGCCGGTGGAGACATAGGAGTGCGCGATCGGCACGACGTAGGCGTTCAGTCGCCTGCGCTCGGCCTCGCGGGCCGCCCGGACCTCGGCCGCGCGTTCCGTCGCCGCCCGCCGCGCCGCCGCCTTGCGCGCGGCCTCCTCGGCCGCCTTCTCCTCGGCGGCCTGCCGCTGCGCGGCCGCCTGGGCGCCTATCTGCTCGGCGACCGAGTCGCCGATGCCGACGACGGGGATGAGGCCTGTCTGCTCCGCGGTGGTCCCGGCGGCGTGCGCCGGGCCGGCCGCGAAGGTGCCCATGACGCCGGTGGCGGCGAGGGTCGCGACGCCCGCGGCGCGGGCGGAGGTGCGGTGCATCCGGCCGGAACGACGATGCTTCCCGGTGGCGCGGGTGAACGCCATGAAGTGGCTGGTCCTTTCCTTCCTTCTCGCCTACCGGGTTAGCTGACAGGTTCGGAGCAGGAAGGTCTCCTACGGGAGGCCGCACACCGCGCGGACGCCCGATTCACCTCAGGGACTTGGGTCCCCGGCTCCCCTGGCTCGCGCCGTACGGGGACTCGGCGATGGCTGTCCGGTGCCGCGGGCGCGGCGCACTGCCTGACGAACAGCCCGGACGACGCTAAGGGGGGCCACTTTCCCTCCCCAAACCGAACAGGGTGTTTGTAGCGCATCCCACAGCGCAGACAGGCACCCTCCGCCACAATTCGGGCACCCCGGGGGAACGGAAGGGCCCTGACGACCGGTCGTCAGGGCCCCACGCGCGTGTGCCGGACCTCGAACTGCTCCGCCTACTCCGCGGACACCACGTGTACCTCGCCGATACCGAGCGCCTCGGCCGGCTCCTTGATCTGCGCGGCGTCGCCGACCAGGACCGTCACCAGCCGGTCCACCGGGAACGCGTTCACCACCGCGGCGGTGGCCTCCACGGTGCCCGTGGCGGCCAGCTGCCGGTACAGGTTCGCCTGGTAGTCGTCCGGCAGGTGCTGCTCCACCTGGTCGGCGAGCGTGCTCGCCACGGCCGCCGCCGTCTCGTACTTCAGCGGCGCCACCCCGACGAGGTTCTGCACGGCGACGTCGCGCTCGGCATCGGTGAGCCCCTCCTCGGCCAGCGTGCGCAGCACCGTCCACAGGTCGGCCAGCGCGGGACCGGTGTTCGGGGTGTCCACGGAGCCGCTGATGGCGAGCAGCGAGGCGCCCGTGCCGTCGGAGGCGGACCTGAGGACCTGGCCGAAGGCGCGCACGCCGTAGGTGTAGCCCTTCTCCTCCCGCAGAACGCGGTCGAGCCGGGAGGTGAGGGTGCCGCCGAGGCAGTACGTGCCGAGCACCTGGGCGGGCCAGACCCGGTCATGCCGGTCGGCGCCGACGCGGCCGATGAGCAGCTGCGTCTGGACGGCACCGGGACGGTCCACGATGACGACCCGGCCGCGGTCGTCGGCGCTCACCGACGGCACCGGACGCGGCTGGGACGCGGCGCCGGTCCACGCCCCCAGGGACTCGCCGAGCAGCGCGTCCAGATCGATGCCGGTCAGGTCGCCGACGACCACGGCGGTGGCCGTCGCGGGCCGCACGTGCCGCTCGTAGAAGGCGCGCACCGCCGCCGCGTCGATCTTGGCGACGGTCTCCTCGGTGCCCTGGCGCGGACGCGACATGCGCGAGGCCGCCGGGAACAGCTCCTTGGAAAGCTCCTTGGCGGCGCGGCGGGACGGGTTGGCCAGCTCGTGCGGGATCTCGTCGAGGCGGTTGCGGACCAGCCGCTCCACCTCGCTGTCGGCGAACGCGGGCGCGCGCAGCGCGTCGGACAGCAGCCCGAGACCCTTGGCCACGCGGGAGGCCGGGACCTCCAGGCTCAGCCGGACGCCCGGATGGTCGGCGTGCGAGTCCAGCGTGGCGCCCGCCCGCTCCAGTTCGGCGGCGAACTCCTCGGCGGAGTGCCGGTCGGTGCCCTCGGAGAAGGCCCGCGCCATGATCGTGGCGACGCCGTCGAGACCGGACGGCTCGGCGTCCAGCGGCGCGGACAGCAGCACCTCGACGGCGACGACCTGCTGGCCGGGCCGGTGGCAGCGCAGCACGGTCAGACCGTTGTCCAGCGTGCCGCGCTCGGGGGCCGGGAACGCCCACGGCTTCGCCTCGCCCGCGCGGGGCTGCGGGTGGAACTCCATCGCGGCGAGCTCGGTCACTTGGCCGCCTCCTCGTTGTTGTCGCCGTTGCCGCCGTTGCCGCCGTTGCCGCCGTTGTCGCCGGCTTCGACGGTGGCTTCGGACTCGGGGTCCTCGGGGACGTCCACGTCCTCGGTCTGCTCCGCGGACTCGGCAGAGAGCGGCTCGTAGACGAGCACCGCGCGGTTGTCCGGACGCAACCGGGCCTGGGCGACCGCCTGGACCTCCTCGGCGGTCACCTCCAGGACCCGCTGCACGGCGGTGAGGGCGAGCTGCGGGTCACCGAACAGGACGGCGTACCGGCACAGTTCGTCGGCGCGGCCCGCGACCGTGCCGAGCCGGTCCAGCCACTCGCGCTCCAACTGCGCCTGGGCGCGCTCCATCTCCTCGGACGTGGGGCCCTGCTCGGCGAACCGGGCCAGCTCCTCGTCGATGGCGGCCTCGATGACCGGCACCTCGACGTCACCGGAGGTCTTCACGTCCAGCCAGCCCAGGGACGGCGCGCCGGCCAGCCGCAGCAGGCCGAACCCGGCCGCCACCGCCGTACGGTCCCGCCGCACCAGCCGGTTGTACAGGCGGGAGGACTCGCCGCCGCCGAGGACCGTGAGCGCCAGGTCTGCCGCGTCGCACGCGCGCGTGCCGTCCTGCGGCAGCCGGTAGGCGGCCATCAGGGCGCGGGCCGGGACCTCCTCCACGACGACCTCGCGCAGCTGCTCCCCGATGGTCAGGGGCAGCGAGCCGTCACGGGGCTCGGGCTTGCCGTCGTGGGACGGGATCGAACCGAAGTACTTCTCGATCCAGGCGAGCGTCTGCCGCGGGTCGATGTCGCCGACCACGGAGAGTACGGCGTTGTTCGGCGCATAGTAGGTGCGGAAGAACGTGCGCGCGTCCTCCAGGGTGGCCGCGTCCAGGTCCGCCATCGAGCCGATCGGCGTGTGGTGGTACGGGTGGCCCTCGGGGTAGGCGAGGGCGGTCAGCCGCTCGAAGGCGGTGCCGTAGGGCACGTTGTCGTAGCGCTGGCGGCGCTCGTTCTTGACGACGTCCCGCTGGTTCTCCATGGACTCGTCGTCCAGCGCGGCCAGCAGCGAGCCCATGCGGTCGGCCTCCAGCCACAGGGCCAGCTCCAGCTGGTGGGCGGGCATGGTCTCGAAGTAGTTGGTCCGCTCGAAGCTGGTGGTGCCGTTCAGCGACCCTCCGGCGCCCTGCACCAGCTCGAAGTGCCCGTTGCCCTGCACCTGCGCCGAGCCCTGGAACATCAGGTGCTCGAAGAGGTGAGCCAGACCGGTGCGTCCCTTGACTTCGTGACGGGAGCCGACGTCGTACCAGAGGCAGACCGCCGCGACCGGGGTCAGATGGTCCTCGGAGAGCACCACGCGCAGCCCGTTGGCCAGGCGGTGCTCGGTCGCTGTCAGGCCCCCGGAGCCTGCCTCGGCTGTGGCCGTGTGACCCATGGGCATGTACGTCCCTTCGATCGCGGATGCGGTCGCGAAACCGCGGTTTTCCTGCCAGTCCTGCCACTGTATGCAAGCGTGCGCACCCTGGGCGAAGTTCCCGCGGGACGTACGCCCACAGCGGATCGCGTAGCCTGCGGGGGTCGTGCCACGGGGCGGCCCCCCGCGGCACCCGCGGCGCCGGGTCGGGCCGCCGACACCGGGGCCTTGCCCGGGTTGTCAGTGTCGCGGTCCACAATGGTCCGCATCAGATCACGTTCACGCTTCCGCACGAACGCCCCATAGGCGAGCGACCGAACACAGGAGGAGCCGGCAGCGATGGCCCGCCGCAGCACGAAGACCCCGCCGCCCGACGAACCGTTCGAGGAGAGAATCCTCGACATCGACGTCGTGGACGAGATGCAGGGCTCCTACCTTGAGTACGCGTACTCGGTCATCTACTCCCGTGCCCTGCCCGACGCCCGTGACGGCCTCAAGCCGGTGCACCGCCGCATCGTGTACCAGATGAACGAGATGGGCCTGCGCCCCGACCGCGGCTATGTGAAGTGCGCGCGCGTCGTCGGCGACGTCATGGGCAAGCTCCACCCGCACGGAGACGCGTCCATCTACGACGCCCTGGTGCGCATGGCGCAGCCCTTCTCGATGCGCGTGCCGCTGGTCGACGGCCACGGCAACTTCGGGTCGCTGGGCAACGACGACCCGCCTGCCGCCATGCGGTACACGGAATGCCGCATGGCCGAGGCAGCCGGCCTGATGACCGACTCGATCGACGAGGACACGGTCGACTTCGCCCCGAACTACGACGGGCAGGAGCAGGAGCCGGCGGCGCTGCCCGCCGCGTTCCCGAACCTGCTGGTGAACGGCGCGTCGGGGATCGCCGTCGGCATGGCCACGAACATGCCGCCGCACAACCTCGGCGAGGTGATCGCGGCAGCCCGGCACCTCGTCCGGCACCCGAACGCCGACCTGGACGCCCTGATCAGGCACGTGCCGGGCCCCGACCTGCCCACCGGCGGCCGGATCGTCGGCCTCTCCGGGATCCGCGACGCGTACGAGACCGGCCGGGGCACGTTCAAGATGCGCGCCACGGTGACCGTGGAGACGGTGACCGCACGCCGCAAGGGCCTCGTCGTCACGGAACTGCCCTTCGCCGTCGGACCGGAGAAGGTGATCTCCAAGATCAAGGACATGGTCGGCTCGAAGAAGCTGCAGGGCATCGCCGACGTCAAGGACCTCACGGACCGCGAGCACGGCCTGCGCCTGGTCATCGAGATCAAGAACGGCTTCGTGCCCGAGGCGGTCCTGGAGCAGCTCTACAAGCTGACGCCGATGGAGGAGTCCTTCGGCATCAACAACGTGGCGCTGGTCGACGGCCAGCCCCTCACGCTGGGCCTGAAGGAACTCCTTGAGGTCTACCTCGACCACCGCTTCGACGTGGTGCGCCGCCGCTCGGAGTTCCGCCGCGGCAAGCGACGCGACCGGCTGCACCTCGTGGAGGGCCTGCTCACCGCGCTGGTCGACATCGACGAGGTCATCCGCCTCATCCGCTCCAGCGAGAACAGCGCGCAGGCGAAGGAGCGGCTGATGCGGCGCTTCTCGCTGTCGGAGATCCAGACGCAGTACATCCTGGACACGCCCCTGCGCCGACTGACCAAGTACGACCGGATCGAACTGGAGGCGGAGAAGGAGCGGCTCAACGCGGAGATCGCGGAGCTGACCCGGATCCTGGAGTCGGACGCCGAACTGCGCAAGCTGGTCTCGGCGGAACTCGCCGCGGTCTCCAAGAAGTTCGCCACCCCGCGCCGCACGCTGCTGCTGGAGACGGGCGCGGCCCCGGTCGCGTCGGTGCCGCTGCAGGTGGCCGACGACCCGTGCCGGGTGCTGCTGTCCGCGACCGGGCTGCTGGCCCGCACGGCGAACGGCGAGCCCTTCCCGGCGGACACCGGCGCCAAGCGCGTCAAGCACGACGTGATCGTCTCGGCGGTTCCGGCGACGGCGCGCGGCGAGGTGGGCGTGGTGACGTCCGCCGGGCGCCTGCTGCGGGTCAACGTGGTCGACCTGCCGCAGCTGCCGGAGACGACGGCGCCGCCGAACCTCGCCGGAGGGGCGCCCGTCGCGGAGTTCGTCACCCTGGAGGACGAGGAGACGGTGGTCTGCCTGACCACGCTCGACGAGTCGTCCCCGGGCCTGGCGCTCGGCACCGAGCAGGGCGTGGTCAAGCGGGTCGTGCCCGACTACCCGTCCAACAAGGACGAGTTGGAGGTCATCGGGCTCAAGGAGGGCGACCGGATCGTCGGCGCGGTGGAGCTGCGCACCGGCGAGGAGGACCTGGTGTTCATCACGGACGACGCGCAGCTGCTGCGCTACCAGGCGTCCCAGGTCCGCCCGCAGGGCCGCCCGGCGGGCGGCATGGCGGGCGTCAAGCTGGCCGAGGGCGCCAAGGTGATCTCCTTCACCGCCGTCGACCCGGCCGTGGAGGCGGTGGTGTTCACGGTGGCGGGCTCGCGCGGCACGCTGGACGACTCGGTGCAGACGACCGCCAAGCTGACCCCGTTCGACCAGTACCCGCGCAAGGGGCGGGCCACCGGCGGCGTGCGCTGCCAGCGGTTCCTGAAGGGCGAGGACTGTCTGTCCCTGGCCTGGGCCGGTCCCGTCCCGGCGCGGGCGGCGCAGAAGAACGGGACGCCGGTGGACCTGCCGGAGCTGGACCCGCGTCGCGACGGCTCGGGCGTGTCCCTGCCGAAGACGGTGTCGGTGGTGGCGGGCCCGGCCTACTAGCCGATCCCCTCACGCGCCGCCCCGGCCGGAACGGACGGCGGAGGGCGAACGCCCCGGTTGGCGGGGCGGACGCCCCCGCCCCCCGGCCCGGCTGAATGGGCTGCTCAACCGGCTGAGCGGACAGCTCGTACGGCTGGGCCGACACGCCGGACGCCTGAGGCACGCCTTATGGCTGGGCGCGCGCCCCAGATGGTAGGGCGGACCCCCGGGCCGGCTGAACGGGCTGCTCGACCGGCTGGCCGACACCCCGGACAGCTCGGCGGATACGCCGGACAGCTGAGCGGGGACGTCTGACGCCTGGGGCCACGCCGTACGGCTGGGCGCGCGCCCCAGATGGCAGGGCGGACCCCCGGGCCGGCTGAACGGGCTGCTCGACCGGCTGGCCGACACCCCGGACAGCTCGGCGGATACGCCGGACAGCTGAGCGGGGATGCCTGACGGCTGGGCTGGCACGTCTTATGGCCGGGCGGGTGTCCCGGAGGGTTCGGTGGGCTCCAGGAACGGCGGGTCCTCGGGGTCCGGCTCCCCGGTAGCCCGCGGTACGGCGTCCTGCTCGTCCGGGTCCGCCACATAGCGCAGGACGCCCCACATGCCGTGCTCGTCGGTGTGTGGGGCGCCGCTCTCGCAGGCCCTCAGTTCCCTGTGCAGGGCGCCGGTGTCGATGCCGGAGCCGATGAGGACGAGCTGGGTCAGCCGCTCCCCCGTCCCCGTCCACGGCTCGGGGTAGAAGCGCAGGAACCGCCCGACGGCGTGCACGGCGTACCGGTTGACGGTGTCGTACGCCCCGAAGTCCACGTACCCCTTGATCCGGTACAGCCCCTCGGTCCTGCCGTCGAGGAACCGCATCAACCGGCGCGGGTCGAGGGGGACTTCGGAGACGTAGGACAGGCTGTCGTAGCCGGTGTGCAGATGGCCCGCGTGCTCATCCTCGCCGTGCTGGTGCAGGTCGTCGAAGGACAGCTGCCCGATGCGCTCCTCGGCCGGCCTGAGGTCGAAGAGGAACTCGGGGTCGATGCGGCCGTAGGCGGCGGGCACGACGGCGGCGCGGTCGGTGAGCGAGCCGACGAGGCCGAGCACCCGTGCGCCGTCCTCGGCCCGGTCGAGCTTGTTGACCACGACCAGGTCGGCGAGGGCGAGGTGCCGGTCGATCTCCGGGTGCCGGGCCCGGGTGGCGTCGAACTCGGCGGCGTCGACCACCTCGACCAGCCCGCCGTAGACGATCCCCGGATGCTCGCTGGCGAGCACCATCCGGACGAGTTCCTGGGGTTCGGCGAGCCCGCTGGCCTCGATGACGATGACGTCGATGCCCGTGGCCGGTGCGGCGAGCCGGGCCAGGTACTCGTCGAGTTCGCTCGCGTCGACGGCGCAGCACAGGCAGCCGTTGCCCAGCGACACCGTGGAGTCGCCGAGCGCGCCCGCCACGGCCATCGCGTCGATCTCGACAGCACCGAAGTCGTTGACGATCGCCCCGATGCGGCTCCCGCCGCTGTGGTGCAGGAGGTGGTTGAGGAGCGTGGTCTTCCCGGAGCCCAGGAATCCGGCGATGACGACGACCGGGATCTGCTGCGGACTACGGCGGTGCCCCACGGTGCGACCTCTCTCACGCGAACGCGTGCACCGGGCTCACGGCCCGGCGCACGGACGGGGATGGCATGCTGACCCAGGATACGAGCAGGGAGAACACCGCGAAGTGAACGATTGTTAGCAGTCACGGCGGGGCAGACGATGTGCAGGCGCCGGAGTGTGCGACCCTCGCTTCCCTCTGTGCGCCGCCTCTCCGCCTCCCCGCCGATCAGAGCCGCTCGGCACACTCTGGGAGACGGCTAGCGCCGCCCACCGCTCGCCGGTCCCCTCCAGTCGACCCACACCCCGACGACCGGCGGACGGCCGCCTGATTCGGGGGTTGACATGGCCACACAGAAGACGGGGAACTGGGGGCCGGGCTCAGTCGCCGCGGTCCTCGCGCTTTCGATCACCGGCACCGCGGCGTCCCTCTTGGCGTACCGCCGCGCCCTGGAGGCGGTCGTCCGCACGAACGCCGAGATCCTGCGGCGGCTGGACGCCCTGGACGACCAGCGCCGCCAGGCGTCCCGGCGCACGGACCGCATCGAGTACCAGCGCGATCACCGGCAGCTCCTGCTCGCGGCGATGAAGGACCAGGACCTGCTTCCCGTGCTCGACGCCTATGAGGGCGACGTGCCGCCCCGCGTGCAGAAGCAGTACCTCTTCGCCAACGCCCTGTACGTGCACGCCCTGCACGGCTATCGGATCGGCCTGCTCACCCGGGCCGAACTGCGCGGCTACGTCCGTGTGCTGTTCCAGAGCCCCACGGCCCGCGCCTACTGGGAGGCCACGCGCCACCACCGGGCGAGCCTGCGGGACGGCTCGGAGGAGGCCGAGATCGGCAAGATGACCGACGAGTTGCTGGCGGAACTGGACGAGGCCGACACGGACGAGTGGTGGGTGGTGGGCGACCACCCCGCCGAGGAATGAGGCCGGCACGAAGGGGCGGGCTCCGCAGAGACGAGCCGGCTCCACGGAGATGAGCGGCCGCCGCAGAGACGAGCGGCCTCCACAGAGACGGGTGACCGCCGCGGGGACGAGTGGCCCTCCGTGGAAACGGGTGTTCTTCGCGGAGACGGATGGCTGCCCTGGAGACGAGTGGGGGCCGCAAAGACGAATCACTCGCTCAGACACACAAGTCCCGGCCCCAAGCGCGATCTCCGCAGGCTAGGTTGTCCCCGCCTGCCACGTGCACACCCGCCGTCACAGCAGGCCCAGACATCGTTGCCGCCCCGGACACACCCATGCCCCGGCGGGCGGCACGAGGAAAAACCATGACCGTTTTCAAGCAAGGACCGGGATCGACTTGAAGATCGTGCGCCGCATTGGTGCGTCACCTCGCGAAAGAGGGAGCGTTAACGGGCAGACCTGCCCGGACATCTTTGAACTGCAGGACGGGAACTTCGCGGTGATCGGTACGGACCGTACCGACGCACTCGACTCCGAGCTGCCGTCGGACGCCGCACGCGCCGACTACGAGCGGATCGTGGTGATCAGCCGCGAGACGCTGGTGCGCGCGAAGGCCGATATTCCGGACGCCTAGGCGCGGCCGTCCGGTCACGGTGGACGCGCCGCCGAGTCGGGCGCACCGTGATCCGCGGATGAACCGCGCCCCGCGCGGGCCCAGCTCGATGCCGCTGTTCGGCAGCGGGCTGGGCTTTCCTCAGCCCATCGCCGGGACCGCCGCGGGCGGGGGCGGTCCGACATACCGGGCCACCGGCCGGATGATCTTCGAGTCGGCGGCCTGTTCCAGAACGTTGGCGCTCCAGCCGACCACACGCGCCGCCGCGAACGTGGGCGTGAACATCTCGCGCGGCAGTCCGCACAGTTCCATCACCACGCCCGCGTAGAACTCGACGTTCGTGTGCAGTTCGCGGCCGGGCTTCAGCTCGGCGAGGATCGCCTCGACCCGGCGCTCCACCTCGACGGCGAAGGACACGCGCGGGCCGCCGAAGCCCTCGGCGATCTCACGGAGCATCCGTGAACGGGGGTCCTCCGTACGGTAGATCGCGTGGCCGAAGCCCATGATGCGGTCACCCGCCAGGACGCGTTCGCGGATCCAGCCGTCGATCCGGTCGGGGGTGCCGATCGCGTCCAGGGTGTCCAGGGCACGGCTGGGCGCACCTCCGTGCAGCGGACCGGACAGCGCCCCCAGGGCGCCTACGAGGCATGCCGCCACGTCGGCGCCAGTGGACGCGATGACCCGCGCGGTGAAGGTTGACGCATTGAATCCATGGTCAATGGTTGAGATCAGATATTGCTCGACGGCGCGGGCCCGCCGCTCGTCCGGTTCCTCTCCGGTCACCATGTACAGGTAGTTGGCCGCGTACGAGAGGTCGTCGCGCGGCTCCACCGGCTCCTGCCCCCGCCCGAGCCGGTACAGCGCGGTGAGCAGGGTCGGTACGGCCGCGCAGGCGGCGACGGCATCCGCGCGGCGCCGGCCCGCGTCGATGTCGTACACGGGCCGGAAGCCCTGGGCCGCGCCGAGCAGCGACAGCGCGGTGCGCGCCCCAGCCAGCGGACCCGAGGCGCGGCTCGCGGCGGCGACGGCGGGCAGGGCGGCGCGGACCTCGGCGGGCAGCCGGCGTGCCGCGGCGGTCTCGGCGAGGAAGGCGGCGCGGCGCTCCGCGTCCGGGAGCTCGCCGTACGCGAGGAGGTGCCAGACGTCCTCGAAGCCGCGGGTCCGCGCGAGGTCGACGGCCGAGTACTGGCGGTAGTGGTAGAACCCCTCGGTCCCCCGGACGTCGCCGATCTCGGTGTCGGTGACGACGACGCCCGCGAGCCCGCGCGGCACATCGACAAGAGTGGATGCGGACCTATTGATGGACATGTTTTCCTCCCTGGACTTGATCCGACTATCCATGCTTGACAAATTCCCTGTCAATATTGATTGAATCAATACCCAGTCCATACGCCACCAAGGCGACTACGGTGACCCCCATGCGCGATCAAGAACCCGCTCCCCGCGGCCCCGAGCGGAGGCTGAGCACCAAGGAGACCGCCGAACTGCTCGGCGTGAAGCCGGAGACCGTGTACGCGTACGTGAGCCGCGGTCAGCTCCACAGCCGGCGCGAGCCCGGCGGCCGGGGCAGTACCTTCGACGCCGCGGAGGTGACCGCCCTCGCCCGACGCCACAGGCGGGAGAGCCAGGCCGCCCAGGCCGTCGGCGCGGAGATGTCCGTCCGCACCCGCGTCACGCTGATCGACGGGGACCGGTACTACTTCCGCGGTGTCGACGCCGCGGAACTCGCCGCGCGCCACTCCTACGAGGAGGTCGCCGAGTGGCTGTGGACCGGGCGGCTGAACCCGGGCGTCACGTTCACCGCCCCCGAGGCCACGGCTGCCGTAGCCCGTCGGGCGGTGACCGCCCTGCCCGAGCACGCCGAGCCCACCGACCGGCTGCGGGTCGCGGCGGTCGCCGCCGCCACCGAGGACCCGCTGCGCTTCGACCTGTCCGAGGACGCCGTGCTCGCGACGGCGCGGATCCTCATCCCGACGCTCGTCGCCGCCCTGCCGCCCCGCCCGCACGCCCGGGACGAGGGCCCGCTCGCCCTGCGCCTGTGGGGCCGGCTGAGCGGCCGGGAGCCCGACGAGGCGTCACTGCGCACCCTGGATACGGCACTTGCCCTGCTGGTCGACCACGACCTGGCCGCCTCGACGCTCGCGGTGCGGGTCGCCGCATCGGCCCGTGCCCATGTGTACGCGGCCGTCTCGGCCGGACTGGGCGTGATCGAGGGCCCGTTGCACGGCGCCGCCAGCCGACTGGCCCACCGGCTGCTGCTCGACGTGCTGGACGAGGGCAGCGCCGTTCCGGTGATCGCGGCCGAACTCCGCGCCGGCCGCAGCATTCCCGGACTCGGCCACCGGCTCTACCCGGGCGAGGACCCACGCGCGCGTGCCCTGTTCGCCCTCCTGGAGCACGTCCCGCGCGCGGAACCCGCCCTCCTCGCGGCCCGCGACATCGTCGCCACCACGGCCCGGCACACCCCGCTGCACGCCAACGTCGACCTGGCCCTCGCGGTGCTCACCGTCGCCTGCGGCATGCCCGCGACCGCGGGCGAGACGGTCTTCGCCGTCGCCCGCACGGCGGGCTGGATCGCGCACGCCCTGGAGGAGTACGGCGAGCGCCCGCTGCGAATGCGCCCCAGCGGCCACTACGTGGGCCCGCGACCGCCACAGCCCCCGCCGCAGTAGACCACGGGCAGGAAACGACCGGGCCGGAAGTCACCCCGTGCAAAGTCAGGTTAGGCTCACCTCTGTGAGTAGGTGCGCGACCGTCTCCCGGAACCTCGACGAGCCCATCTCCGGTACGGCGGCCACAGCGACGACATGGCTGCTGCTGGAGCAGCCCGGCCCTTGGGGCGTCAAGGCGCTCACGTCGAGCCATCTGGACCGCGCGCTCGGCCGCGCCCTGGAACTGGCCGCCGACGGCACCGGTGTACGGATCGCGCTCATCCGGCGCCCCGGACGCCACGCCGACCCCGGGACCCCCGCCGAGCGCCAGGTGTACGCCGCCCACACCGTTCCGGGAAAGGTGTGGCTGCGCGCCGCCACCACGCGCGACCCGAGCACGCTCCTCGACCTCGACTACGCCGCCCTCGGCGCGGGCGACCACCGCACGTTCGACACGGTGCTCGGCGCTCGCGCTTACGAGGCGGGTCCGCTCGCGCTCGTCTGCACCAACGGCAAGCGCGACCGCTGCTGCGCGCTGCTCGGCCGGCCCCTCGCGGCCGAACTCACCGCCTCCGGCGTACCGGGGGTGTGGGAGGTCACCCATTTGGGTGGACATCGCTTCTCGCCGACGGTGCTCGTCCTGCCGTACGGCTACGCGTACGGCAGGGCCGAGGCGCACACCGTCAAGGAGGTCCTGCAGGGCGTCCGGGAGGGGCGGGTGGTCGTGCAGGGGTGCCGCGGGAACTCGGCATGGGACAAACCCGGGCAGGCGGCCGAACTGGCCGTGCGCGCGGCGGCGGGCGAGTACGCGGCGGGCGCGCTGAGCGTCGTGCGCACCGACGGTGCGGCGCCCCGCTGGGAGGTGACCGTGGCCCATGCCGACGGCCGCCGCTGGCGCGTCGTCGTGGCCCGGGGCGCCTCGCTCCCGCCGCGCCCGGAGAGTTGCGGCGCCTCGGTGCTGGGCACGCCGGCGCGGATGGACGTGGTGTCCGTGCGCGAACTGACGGCCGCGGCCCTGGCGGGCTGACCCCGTCACCCGCCGAGAGCCGGCCCGTCGGCCCGCGAGCCGCCCGCCCCGATCCGCCGAGAACCGGTCGACACCGTTCTGCCGAGAACCGGCCGCCCCGTTCGCCGAGAATCGGTCAAGAGATCCGCGCCACACCCCCTACGGCTCGCTCCGCCCGCCCACGTACCGTCATGGGCATGAGCCCCACTCCCTCCGCACGCCGTCTGCGTCTCGGTCTGCCGCGGCGGGTGTTCTCGCAGGTTCTCCTGATGCAGGTGGCGATCGCCGCCGGCGTCGCGGTGCTCGCCACCGGGCTGTTCCTGGCCCCGTTGAGCAAGCAGCTCGACGAGGAGGCGATGCGCCGCGCCCTGGCCATCGCGGAGACAACGGCGCAGGATCCGCAGATCGCCGAGGGCGTCCAGCACACGCAGCCGTCCATCGACGGCCCGGTGCAGGTGGAGGCCGAGCGGATCCGGCACGCCACGAACGCCGAGTACATCGTGGTGATGGACCTGCGCGGCGTGCGCTGGTCGCACACCACGCGCTCGGAGATCGGCGGCCTCGTCTCCACCGACCCGAGCGCGGCCCTGGCCGGACGGCAGGTCATGGAGATCGACAACGGCACCCTGGGCCGCTCCGCGCGCGGCAAGGTACCGCTGTACGACGCCGACCACCGGATCATCGGGGCCGTCTCGGTGGGCATCGCCTACGACAGCGTGCGGGCCCGGCTGCTCAGCGTGATCCCCGGGCTGTTCGCCTACGCCGGCGGCGCCCTAGCGGTCGGCGCCCTGGCCGCCTGGCTGATCTCCCGCCGGGTGCAGCGGCAGACCCGGGACCTGGCCTTCTCCGACATCTCGGCCCTGCTCGCGGAGCGTGAGGCGATGCTGCACGGCATCCGGGAGGGTGTCGTCGCCCTCGACCGCACCGGCCGTATACGTCTGCTCAACGACGAGGCGCGGCGCCTGCTCGGCATCGGCGACGAGTCCGTCGGACAGACCCCGGACGAGGCGCTGGGCGGCGGACGCACCACCGATGTCCTGGCCGGCCGGGTGACCGGCACCGATCTGCTCACCGTCCGCGGCCAGCGGGTCCTGGTCGCCAACCGGATGCCCACCGGCGACGGCGGCGCGGTGGCCACCCTGCGCGACCGCACCGAGCTGGAGCAGCTGGGCCGGGAACTCGACTCCACGCGGGGCCTGATCGACGCCCTGCGCGCCCAGGACCACGAGCACGCCAACCGCATGCACACCCTGCTCGGTCTGCTCGAACTGGAGATGTACGACGACGCGGTGGAGTTCGTCGGAGAGGTCGTCGGCGACCACCGGGTCACCGCGGAGCAGGTCACCGAGAAGGTCCAGGACCCGCTGCTCGCCGCTCTGCTGGTCGGCAAGGCGACGGTCGCGGCCGAGCGCGGGGTCGCCCTGTGGGTCTCGGACCGCACCCGGCTCCCGGACCGGCTGATCGAGCCGAGGGGCCTGGTCACGGTCGTGGGCAACCTGGTCGACAACGCCCTCGACGCCGTTGCCGGAACCCCGCACGCGCGCGTGGAGGTCGAATTGCGCGCCGAGGGGAGCACGGCCGTGCTCAGGGTGCGCGACACGGGACCTGGTGTCCCGGTGGAGCAGCGCGAGCTGGTCTTCACCGCGGGGTGGTCGACCAAGGAGCCGCCCGCGCACGGCAAACGCGGTCTCGGGCTGTCCCTGGTGCGCAGGTTCGCCGAGCGGCAGGGCGGGAGCGCGACGGTGGGCGAAGCGGGCGGCGGGGGCGCGGAGTTCACGGTCGTACTGCCCGAGTCCCTGGCCGAGCCGGACCCGGCTCCGGAGCCGGAGCTGGAACCGGCTCCGGAGCCCGCACCGGCGCTGACGGCGCCCGCGCAGACCGCCACCGAGGAGGATGCCCGATGATCGAGGTCCTGGTCGTGGACGACGACACCCGGGTCGCCCGGGTCAACGCCGCCTACGTGGAGAAGGTGCCCGGCTTCCGCGTGGCCGGCGAGGCGCACAACGCGGCCGAGGCGCTGCGCCAGGTGGAGGCGCTGCCGCGGCTCGACCTGGTCCTCCTGGACCACTATCTGCCCGACGAGACCGGCCTCGCGGTCGTCCGGGAGATGCGCAGGCGCGGCCACCAGACCGACGTCATCATGGTGACGGCGGCCCGGGACGTGTCGACGGTGCAGGCGGCGATGCGCCACGGCGCCCTGCAGTACCTGGTGAAACCGTTCGCCTTCGCCGGGCTGCGCACCAAGCTGGAGGCGTACGCGGGGCTGCGCCGCACGCTGGACGGCGGCGGGGAGGCGGAACAGACAGAGGTGGACCGGATCTTCGGGGCGCTGTCCGCGCCGTCGGAGCCGGAGCTGCCCAAGGGGCACTCCCCCACCACGGCCGAACTGGTGCGCCAGTGCCTGATGAACGCCCAGGGCCCGCTGTCCGCCCAGGAGATCGCCGAGCGGACCGGAGTGAGCCGGCAGACCGCCCAGCGCTATCTGAAGCTCCTGGAGCGCACGGGGCGGGCCCGGCTGACCCTCAAGTACGGCGAAGCGGGCCGCCCCGAACACCGTTACGTGTGGGCGACCCGCGCCTGACGGCTCCCGGTCCGGGCGTCAGCCGGCCGACTGCGCGGCCTTCTCGACGAACTCCGTCGTGTAGGTCCTGCTCAGGTCGACCTTGGCGTTCTTGATGTTGGGGTTGAACGACTTGAGGACCTTCTCGACGGTCTCCGGGCCGTTCTGGGGCATCACGCCGTCGTCCGTGAACATCGGCAGCGTGCTCTTGATCGCCTCCGCGTAGAGGGCCTTGTTGCCCTGGGAGTAGTCGGCGGGCATCTTGGCGGCGATCTCGTCCGCGCTGTGCGTGGACATCCACTTGAGCGTCTTGACGAATGCATTGACCAGCTTCTGGACGGTGTCCTTGTGGCTGTTCACCCAGTCCGTCTGCATGTACAGACTTGACGACGGGTACGGGCCGCCGAGCGCCTCCTGCGAGCCCTCGGGGGTACGCATGTCGAGGAGGATCGTGCCGGCCTTCTTGTCCAGGATCGTCGCCACGGTCGGATCGGTCGTCATACCGCCGTCGATGGAGCCCTGTTCCAGTGCGGAGATGAACGTCGGGCCGGCGCCCACCGCGACGGGCGTGAACTCATGGACGTTCACGCCGTTCTTGACGGCGAGGTACTTGGTGAGGAAGTCGGTGGAGGAACCGAGACCGGTCACGCCGAGCTTCTTGCCCTTGAAGTCCTTGGGCGAGGTGATGTCGCCGGCCGCCTTGTCGGAGACCACCTCCACCTCGCCGGGCGCGTGCGAGAACTGCACGACGGACTCGACGGACTTGCCCTTCACCTGGAGGTCGAGCGTGTGGTCGTAGAAGCCGACCGTCCCCTGGACCTGGCCGGCGACCAGCGCGGTCTCGGCCTGGACTCCGGCGGGCTCGCTCAGGAGCTGGACGTTCAGTCCCTCGGCGTCGAAGTAACCGAGCCGCTGGGTGAGCATCGCGGGCAAGTAGATGACCTTGTCCAGGCCACCGACCATGATCTTGACTTTCTCCCCCTTGCCGCCGCCTCCGCTGCCGCTGTCGGCGGTCGTGCTGGCCGCTTCGTTGGCACAGGCGGTGAGCGAGGAGAGGGCGAGCAGGCCGGCGGCGGAGAGCGCCGCGAGTCTGACGGTCTTGCGCATGGCGGTTCACGTCCTTGTGAGAATGCGGTGCGGGGAACGGGGGTTGCTCTGGGGGGGGTGTCAGTGCTCGGAGTCGGCCGGCTTCCAGCGGAAGATGCGCCGTTCCGCGAAGGTCAGCAGCCCCTCGGCGACGAGGGCGACGACGGCGAGGATGACCATCGCGGCGTACACACCGGCCGAGTTGAAGGTGCCCTGCGACTGGGCGACGAGCAGGCCGATGCCCTTGGTGGCACCGATGTACTCGCCGACGATGGCGCCGATCAGGGCGAAGCCGAAGCTGACGTGGAGGCTGGTGAAGATCCACGAGGTGGCCGACGGAATCACGACCTGAAGGGTCACCCTCCGGTCGCCGGCGCCCAGGATGCGGGCGTTGGCGACCAGGTTGCGGTCGACCTCACGAGCGCCCTGGAAGGCGTTGAAGAAGACCGGGAAGAACACGAGCACCACGGCGGACGCGACCTTGGAGGCGGGGCCGAGGCCGAACCAGATCACGAAGATCGGGGCGAGGACGATCCTGGGTATGGAGTTGAGCACCTTGATGTATGGACCAAGGACATCGGCGAGGAAGGCGATCCGCCCGAGCGCGATACCGAGGACGACACCGGCGACGACACCGATGACCCAGCCCAGCAGCGCCTCGTACAGCGTGTACCAGATCTGCTCGCCCAGTGACCCGAGCGCCGTGCCGTGGGTGACCCAGGTGTGGATCTGGTCCCAGATCTTCGACGGCATCGAGAAGTTGAACGGATCGATGACCTTCGCCCGCGACAGCCACTCCCACAGGCCGAGCACGACGACCAGGAGCAGCGCCCGGCCGCCCATGACGACGGTCCTGCGTCTGCGGGCGGCTCTGGCCCGGCTTCGTGTGCGGTCCGTGGTCCTGCCCGTGTCGGCGACGGGGGCGCTGAGGACGTCATGCGACATGAGCGGCACCCCTCTCGCGGGTGATACGGACCTCTTCGCCGAGGGACTCCCAGATCTCGCGGTAGATCTCGATGAACCGCGGCTCCAGGCGCACCGACTCGACCTTGCGCGGCCGGGGCAGGTCGATGTCGAAGACCTGCTTCACGGTCGCGGGCCCCGCGGTCATCACGACGACCTTGTCGGCCAGCGCGATGGACTCCTCCAGGTCGTGGGTGACGAAGACGACCGAGGCGCCCGTGCCCTCCCACAGCTCCAGGAGTTCGTCCGACATCAGCGCCCGGGTCTGCACGTCGAGCGCCGAGAACGGCTCGTCCATGAGCAGGATCTCGGGGTCGTTGACGAAGGTCGCGGCGAGCGCGACGCGCTTGCGCTGGCCGCCGGAGAGCTGGTGCGGGTAGCGGTCCTCGAAGGCGGCGAGACCGACCCGGGCCAGCCACTCGCGGGCCTTCTGCCTGGCCTCGGCCTTCGGTACGCCGCGAAAGCGCGGGCCTGCCATGACGTTGGACAGGACCGTCCGCCAGGGGAAGGTCGCGTCCTGCTGGAAGACGAAGCCGACCTTGTCGCCGACGCCCAAGACCGGTTCCCCGGCCACCAGCACATCGCCCTCGGTGGGCTCCTCCAGGCCGCTGACCAGGGTCAGCGTGGTGGACTTGCCGCAGCCGGTCGGTCCGACGACGGCGACGAACTCACCGCGTCCGATGGTGAGGTCGAGACCCCGGACAGCCGTGTGCAGACCCCCTGACGGGGTCCTGAAGACCTTGCTCGCGCCCCGCAACTCGATGGCGGGGCTGGTGTCTGCGCTCATGGCCCGGGACCGTAGGTGTGGCCCGTGCCACAGCAGCAGTCTTCTGAGCGCAAGCCGTTCTTTTGCTCGCAGGAGCCTTTTGTGCTCGTTTTGCTCGCGCTACAACTGCGGAGCCGAAACACGGGCTTAACGCCCGCCTGGCCTTGAGGAAATGAGGCCCCATGATTGACGTCCTGGTGGTGGACGACGACTTCCGTGTCGCCGAGATCAACGCCAAGTACGTGGGAAAGGTTCCCGGCTTCCGGGTGGCCGCCCGCGCACACAGTGCCACCCAGGCCCTGGCCGCCGTGGAACGCGGAGCCATCGATCTGGTGTTGCTCGACCACTACCTGCCCGACCAGACGGGGCTGGAACTGGTCCACCGGATGCGCGAAGAGGGCCACGGCAGCGACGTCATCATGATCACCGCGGCCGGCGACGTCACGACCGTGCAGAAGGCGATGCGCCTGGGCGCACTGCACTATCTGGTCAAGCCGTTCACCTTCACCGCGCTGCGCTCCCGCCTGGACTCGTACGCGGCCCTGCGCCGCACCGTCGACCGGGTCGGCGGGCGGGGCCTGACGGGCCAGGAGCAGGTCGACCGGATCTTCGGCGCGCTGCGCACCGCCCCCGCGCCGAGTTCACCCGGCCTGCCGAGCGGCCACTCGGAGCCCACCACCGACCTCATCTGCGGTGTGCTGCACCGCGCCGACCATCCGCTGTCCGCGCACGAGGTGGCGGCCGAGACGGGCCTGAGCCGCTCCACCGCGCAGCGCTATCTGCGCCATCTGGAACAGGCGGGCCGGTTGCGCCTGTCCCTGAAGTACGGCGACACGGGACGGCCCGAGCACCGGTATGCCTGGGTGGCACCCTGACGGCCCCCGCCTGCGCACCGCAACGGCTCCCCGTACCCGGAGACAGACCGCCCCCTCCTACACGGCTCCCGCCCCGGTCAGCGACCGCACCTCGGTCTCCGCGTACGTGGCCTCGTCCGGGGCCTCGTCCGAGGTGACGGTGCCGAGCCAGCCCGCGACGAAGCCCAGCGGGATGGAGACGATGCCGGGGTTCTCCAGCGGAAAGTACTGGAAGTCGACGGCCGGGAACAGCGACCCGGGACTGCCCGACACCACCGGGGACAGCACGACCAGCCCCAACGCCGGAACCAGCCCGCCGTATACGGCCCACACCGCGCCGCGCGTCGTGAAGCCGCGCCAGAACAGCGAGTACAGCAGCACCGGCAGGTTCGCGGAGGCGGCCACCGCGAAGGCTAGGCCCACCAGGAAGGCCACGTTGAGATCGCGGGCCAGCAGGCCGAGCGCGATGGCGATCACGCCGATGCCGACCGCCGCGACCCGCGCCACGGTCACTTCACTGCGCGCCGGGCCGCGCCCCCGCCGCAGCGAGGCATACAGGTCGTGGGCCACGGACGCCGAGGAGGCCAGCGTGATCCCGGCGACCACCGCGAGGATCGTGGCGAAGGCGACGGCCGCCACGATCGCGAACAGCACCGCCCCACCGGTGGAGTCCGCCCCGCCGCCCAGGTCGAGGGCGAGCAGCGGAACCGCCGTGTTCCCCGCCGCGTTCGAGTCGCGCACGGCCTCCGGTCCGACGATGGCGGCCGCCCCGAACCCGAGGACGAACGTCATCAGATAGAAGCCGCCGATCAGCCCGATCGACCACACCACCGAGCGGCGGGCCGCCCGCGCGGTCGGCACCGTGTAGAAGCGGGACAGGATGTGCGGCAGCCCGGCCGTGCCCAGGACCAGTGCGAGCCCCAGGCTGATGAAGTCGAACCGGGCGGTCCAGTCCCCGCCGTACTTCAGCCCGGGCGCCAGAAACGCGTCCCCGTGCCCGCTGCGCTCCGCGGCCGTGACCAGCAGCCGGTCGAGATCGCCGTGGAAGCGCAGCAGCACCAGCACGGTCAGCGCGATGGTCCCGCCGAGCAGCAGGACCGCCTTCACGATCTGGATCCAGGTCGTGGCCCGCATCCCTCCCAGCGACACATAGATCACCATGAGCGCGCCGACGCCGATCACTGTCCACGCCTGCGCCGCGGCACCCGTCCGCCCGAGCAGAAGCGCCACCAGGCTGCCCGCCCCCACCATCTGCGCCACCAGATACAGAACGGAGACGGTGACCGAGGAGGTTCCCGCGGCGATCCGCACCGGGCGCTCGCTCATCCGCGCGGCCACGACGTCGGCCAGCGTGAACCGCCCGCAGTTGCGGACCAGTTCGGCCACCAGGAACAACACCACCAGCCATGCGACGAGGAAGCCCACCGCATACAGGAGCCCGTCATAGCCGAACAGCGCGATGAGCCCCGTGACACCCAGGAACGATGCGGCCGACATATAGTCCCCCGCGATGGCAAAACCATTCTCCATCGGGGAGAAGAGCCGCCCGCCGGCGTAGAACTCCTCCGCGGAACCATGCCGCCTGCGACTCACCCACGTCGTGATCCCCAGCGTGACGACCACGAAGGCGCTGAACAGCACGAACGCCAGAGTCTGATGCTGCCCCGTCACGATGCACCCCCCTGCGCGCCCCGCGCCAACTCCTGTGTGTCCCATCGCAGTTCCAGCGCGGCCCGGTCCCTGCGCAACCGCGCGTGCCGGGCATAGGCCCAGGTGAGCAGGAAGGTGGTCAGAAACTGTCCCAGTCCGGCGAGCATGGCCACGTTCAGCGCTCCGGCCACGGGCCTGGCCATGAGACCGGGCGCGGTCGTCGCGGCGATCACATAACCCACGTACCAGGCGAAGAAGACCGCGACTCCTGGCACCACGAACCTGCGGTACCTGCTGCGCACTTCCTGGAAAGCCGCACTGCGCTGCACCTCCAGGTAGATGTCGCGAGTGCGAACGGCAGCCGTTTCCTTCGTCTCCCGCGCCGCCGGCACGGAGGGCGCGGGCGCACCCATGGCGTCCAACTCGCCCCAGCCGGAGGCGAGCGCGTCGTACCAGGGATCGTCGTACCTCACCTCACGAGACGTCATGTGTGCCGCTTCGTGGTGCTCGGCCGAACTCTCTGGACCGCCCCTGTCCCCGTCGGGACGACCGTCACTTGACTGCATGCCCAAGGATGGACAGAACGGGAAGATCCCCGACTCTTCTTCCCTCCGCTCTTCACCCCATCAGGTGACTCAGTCCGCCGATGGTCGCACCAGCCCCTTCCCATACGCGTAACGCACCGCCTGGGCACGGTCCTTGACCCCGGCCTTGGCGAAGAGGTTGTTGATGTGGGTCTTCACCGTGGCGGTGGAGACATGCAGTCTGCGGGCGATCTCCTGGTTGCTGAGCCCCTCCGCGATCAGGACCAGCACCTCGGTCTCCCGCGCGGTCAGCCCGTCGGGCGGCTCGACGCGCACCGGCTGCGGTTCCGGCTGCGACAGCCGCTCCAGCAACCGCCGTTGGACACTCGGCGACAGACCCGCGTCCCCCGACAGCACGCTCTCCACCGCGCGTACGATCTCGTCGCCGCCCGCGTCCTTGGTGAGATAGCCCCGTGCTCCCGCGCGCAGCGCGGGGAACAGCGACTCGTCGTCCGCGAAGGTGGTGAGCACCACGACCTGGGTGCCCGGGTGCTCCGCGCGGATACGGCGGGTGGCCTCGACCCCGTCGCAGCGCGGCATCCGCAGATCCATCAGCACTACGTCCGGCGCGAGTTCGGCGACCAGCTTGACCGCCTCCTCCCCGTCGCCCGCCGCGCCGACGACCTCGATGCCGGGCAGGAGTCCGAGCAGCATCACAATGCCTTCGCGGACGACGGTCTGGTCGTCGACCACGACCACCCGCGCGGGCTTCCTCCCTGCCTCCTGCGTCATACCGGCACCTTCAACGTCACCGCGAACCCCTCCTTGTCCGGCCCGGCCTCCAGCGAACCACCCAGCAGTTCGGCGCGCTCCCGCATACCCAGCAGACCGTACCCGCCGCCGGCCTCGGTGAGTTCGCCCGGCGTACCACCCGAGTCCCTGACGTCCAGCCTGACCTCGTGCTCGCCGTACTCCAGCAGCACACGGATCGTGGCACCGTGCGCGTGCTTGCGGACGTTCGTCAGCGCCTCCTGCGCGACCCGGCGCACGGCCTGTGCCGCTTCGACGGGCAGCGGCCTGCGATCGCCCGTGACGGTGACCTCGGCCCCGTCGCTCACTTTGACCAGATCGCTCAGGAAGTCCTCCAGCGGGGTCATCTCGCCACGCAGCGCGGACAGCGCCTGCCGGGTCTCCGCGAGCCCCTCCCGGGCCATGCCGCGCGCCGCCACCACCCGTTCGAGTATCTGTTCCCGGTCCGCGTCCCGTTCGATCAGCAGCCGGGCCGCCTCCAGGTGCACCAGTTGGGCCGAGAGACTGTGTGCGAGGACGTCGTGGATCTCCCGGGCGATCCTGGCCCGCTCCGCGAGCGCCGCCGACTCCGCCTCGGCGGCCCGGGCGGCGCGCTCCTGAGCGAGCAGGCGCTGGGCGCCGCCGCGTGCCTCGGCGTCCAGACGCATGATGTATCCCGCGAGCGCCATGCCCGTCACGATGGCGGCGGTGGTCAGCCAGACGTCGTTGTTGATCACGGAGAACGAGGCGAGGGCGGCCGCGGCGACGGGCAGCGCCGCTCCCAGCGGGAGCCGCTCCAGCGCGCCGATGGCACAGCCGCACCACACGACGAGCGCCGGTCCCTGGAACCCCGTCGCCTGAGCGAGCGCGGCCACGCCCAGGAGCAGAACGATCAGCCCGAGGGACGGCCACAGCCGATGGCCGTAGGTGGTGCGGTAGAAGCCCCAGGACAGGACCGCGGTCAGGAGGATCCCGCCCACCGCCGCTGCCGTGCCCCAGCCATGGACGTGATGGGCGTCAAAGGCACCCCACGCCAGCACACCGATCGCCACGACCCGCACCGACCAGGCGAGCAGGCGTCTCGGCCGGGTGATCCCCTCGCGGCCCAGCGCCTCACGGGAAGGCCAGCGCGTCCAGGCGTTCTCCGTCACACGCCCTCCTTCCACGCCGACCGGCGCATGGCGTCACCGTACGCCGCGCCGCGCCCGGTCGCCGCGGTGAGGGACCGCGCACGCCAGACCAGGATTCCGGAGCGGACGACAAGAGTGCCGGCCAACGCGAGGAGCAGGGCCGAGCTGTCCTGATGGATCCCCAGCACCGCCCCGAGACCGAAGAGGCCGGCGCGCAGCGCTATACCGGACGCCCAGACGGCCACGCTCGCCTTAGTGCTCTTCGTCCACACGGCGCCGTCCGACTCGGTCCACACCCGTGTCGTCCAGGCCCAGCCGGCTCCCATCGCCAGGCCTATGAGCAGTTCGGCGCCGAGCAGTGTGATGGATTCGGTGCGGTGGTGGGCGTCGATGATGCCGGGCTCGCGCAGGGCGACGACCGCCAGGATGACGGGCAGGACCCACCAGCGCCGGTCGGTGTCGATCGCGCGGGCACGGAACTGCCGCACCAGAACCAGCGCGACCACGGCCACGATCACCAACACATTGACCAGCCCGGACATCAAAGCCTCCGTGAGCGGAAGGGGGTGTCGGCTGCGGGTGCTGCCGATGCCTACGACGCTACGGAAATGCGCAGGTCAGCGAATCGGAGCCGGGGTGGATCACGGGTGGATCCGCAGGTCGGGCCAACCTCCACCCGCGGGTGGAGAACCAGGCGCGCGCCCGGGTCATTCGGCCGGGCACGCAAAAACGCGGGGGTGCGGCCGTCGCCACAGTCGCCCGAGGCAGCCCGGCCAGGTGAGACGTTGGGTGTCGGCGTGCGGACACCAGCACCAGCACCAGCGACTGTGACAGTCCGGTCCGGTCCGGTCCGGTGACACGGTGAGCCGGCGCGCGGAAACCGGGCGACCGTGCCGGTGCCCGGCCCTTTACCTGCCCGAGCCCAGCGGTGTCCCGGCCCGAGGCACTACGGGCCCGCGGGGACCGCTGTGCCACGGGTCCGTTGTGCCGGTCCACGGGAAGCGCTGGTGCGGCCGATGCCAGGACCGTACCGGGCCGGGGCCCGGCCAGTGCCGGCTGCTGCCGAGTCCGCCGCGGCCCCGGCGAGGGGGCCGCGGCGCGGTCGTTAGGCGTCGATCCGCGAGCGGTCCAGTGTGGCCGCCGAGCTGGAGATGAACTCCTTGCGGGGGGCGACTTCGTTGCCCATCAGCAGATCGAAGACCTGTTCGGCGGCGTCCAGGTCGGACAGGTTGATCCGGCGCAGGGTGCGGTGGCGCGGGTCCATCGTTGTCTCGGCCAGCTGGTCGGCGTCCATCTCACCCAGACCCTTGTAACGCTGGATGGAGTCCTTGTACCGCACGCCCTTGCTCTGGAACTCCATGAGCTTGTCGCGCAGCTCACGGTCCGAGTAGGTGTAGACGTACTTGTCCTGGCCCTTCTTCGGCTGGACGAGCTCGATGCGGTGCAGCGGCGGCACCGCCGCGAACACCCGGCCGGCCTCGACCATGGGCCGCATGTAGCGCTGGAACAGCGTCAGCAGCAGGCAGCGGATGTGGGAGCCGTCGACGTCGGCGTCCGTCATCATGATGATCTTGCCGTAACGGGCCGCGTCGAGATCGAAGGTCCGGCCCGATCCCGCTCCTATGACCTGGATGATCGCGCCGCACTCGGCGTTCTTCAGCATGTCGGTGACGGACGACTTCTGGACGTTGAGGATTTTTCCCCGGATCGGGAGCAGCGCCTGGAACTCGGAGTTCCGGGCGAGCTTCGCGGTGCCGAGCGCGGAGTCTCCCTCGACGATGAACAGCTCGCTGCGTTCCACGTCGTCGCTGCGGCAGTCGGCGAGCTTGGCCGGCAGGGACGAGGACTCCAGGGCCGTCTTGCGGCGCTGTGCGTCCTTGTGCTGGCGGGCCGCGATGCGCGTACGGGCGGCGGCGACCGCCTTTTCCAGGACCACCCGGGCCTGCGCCGCGGCGTCCCGCTTCGTGGAGGTCAGGAACGCCTTGAGTTCCTTGGAGACCACGTTGTTCACGATGCGGCGGGCTGCGGACGTGCCGAGGACCTCCTTGGTCTGACCCTCGAACTGCGGCTCGGCCAGGCGCACGGTGACGACCGCGGTCAGCCCTTCCAGGGCGTCGTCCTTGACGACGTCGTCCTCGGCGACGCGCAGCAGCTTTTTGGCGCGCAGCACCTCGTTCAGCGTCTTGGTGACGGCCTGCTCGAAGCCTGCGACGTGGGTGCCGCCCTTGGGGGTGGCGATGATGTTGACGAACGACCTGAGGGTCGTGTCGTAGCCGGTCCCCCAGCGCAGTGCGACGTCCACGCCCAGCTCGCGGGTGACCTCCGTCGGAGTCATCTGCCCGTGCTCGTCGAGCACGGGCACCGTTTCCTTGAAGGTGCCCTGACCGGAGAAGCGGAGGATGTCGCAGACCGGCTTGTCGGTGGCCAGGTACTCGCAGAACTCACTGATGCCGCCGTCGAAGCGGAAGGACTCCTCGCCCTTGCTGCCGCCCTCGCCGAGACCGAATTCGTCGCGTACGACGATCGTCAGGCCGGGCACCAGGAAGGCGGTCTGCCGGGCCCGCTGGTGCATGGTCTCCAGGGCGAGCTTGGCGTCCTTGAGGAAGATCTGCCGGTCGGCCCAGTACCGCACGCGCGTGCCGTTGCGGGTCTTGGGGATCTTCTTGGTCTTGCGCAGGCCGCTCTTGGCCTCGAACTTGGCACTCGGGCCGTTCGCCGCGAAGACGCCCGGGACGCCGCGCCGGAAGCTGATCGCGTGGGTGTGCCCGCCGCGGTCCACCTCGACGTCGAGGCGGGCGGACAGCGCGTTGACCACGGATGCGCCGACGCCGTGCAGACCGCCGGAGGCCGCGTACGAGCCGCCGCCGAACTTCCCGCCGGCGTGCAGCTTGGTCATGACGACCTCGACGCCGGACAGGCCGGTCTTGGGTTCGACGTCCACGGGGATGCCGCGGCCGTTGTCCCGCACCTCCACGGAACCGTCGTCGTGGAGGATCACCTCGATGTGGTCGCAGTACCCACCGAGGGCCTCGTCCACGGCGTTGTCGATGATCTCCCACAGGCAGTGCATCAGACCGCGGCTGTCGGTCGAGCCGATGTACATACCGGGACGCTTGCGCACGGCCTCAAGACCTTCGAGGACGAGCAGGTGCCGCGCGGTGTAGTTGGAGCCGTCCCGGTCTGCTCCTGCCAGCAGCGCAGTGGACGGCACGGACGTGTCGGCGGTCACGCGGTTCGCTCCTCGCTGAATTTCAGGTGAGCCCTTTTGGGTAAGGGCGCGGCTTCGGTCGCCGCCAAGAGGGTACCGAGGCCTGGTAGAGCCGTTGTAACGCCACCCTCGTCTGAACTCACACTAGTCCACAGTCGTATGGGTGTTCGATCCCTCCATGGAGTGAAGTACATATCACGTTCCCTTCGAGGCATGAACCATTTAGGCTCCGGGCACGTCCTCATTCACAACCGGCAAGCCAGCCGGGGGGACCGAAACCCGATAGACAGCGCGAACCCGTAAGACACATAGACACGCAATACGGCACATTCGCCGCCAACCGGCAGCAGACAGCCGCCCCGGAGAGATTTTTTCGAGGAAGAGCCACGAGCGGGAACGTTTTCGGGCTGGTTGGATGTTGACCCTGGTACGACAGCTCGTCGAGCTAGAGAAGAGGCGACGTGACTACTGTTCTGACCCCCGCGAGCCCGCTGACGGCCGCCGATCGCTGCGACCGCTGCGGCGCCCAGGCATACCTGCGCGTCGTCCTGCTGAGCGGCGGAGAACTGCTCTTCTGCGCCCACCACGGCCGCAAGTTCGAGCCGGAACTCAAGAAGATCGCCGCTGAGATACAGGACGAGACGGAGCGGCTGACGTCCGCTCCGGCATCCGCCGCCGAAGAAGAGCGCTGAGATCTCGCATCCACGACGAGCCAGTCCCGGCACAAGCCGGTGAACGGGCGGCCGCTCCTCTTGGAGCGGCCGCCCGTCGTCGTGTCCCTCAGCAAGCGATCCAGGGCGTCAGGCGCCCGTGTGGGGCTTCCTTGCGCCGACGCCGCTCGCGCCCGTCCTGACGACTTCGGAGACCCGGGTGTAGACACCGGGACTCCCTGCCCGCCCGCAGCCGCTCCCCCATGACACCAGTCCGATGAGCCGCCCCTCGGCGACCAGCGGCCCTCCGCTGTCGCCCTGGCAGGCGTCCGGGCCGCCCTGGGTCTCTCCGGCGCACAGCATGGACTCCGCGCGATACGCTCCGTCGACACCGCCGGGATAGGCTCGCTCGCACTGGGCGTCCGACAGCACGCGCACGCGTGCTGCCCGCAACTGCCGCGGGTAGTCCCCGGCGCCCGTCGTGTCGCCCCATCCGTACACCGTGGCGCTCGTGCCCGGCGCGTAGGCCGGATCGCCGGCCGCCGCCATGCCGATGACATCGCTCTGCGGCAGGGACGCGGTGAGAGTGAGCACGGCGAAATCGCCGGCATTGGTCGCCGCGTCATAGCGCGGATTGATACGGACCTCGCGTACGGCGATCTCCTTCCCCTCGGCCGACAGGAGATCGGTACGACCCGCGATGACCTTGAGGTCGCGCGCCTCGTTCGGCGGCGCCCCGAGAACCTCCTCGGTCAGACAGTGGGCCGCGGTCAGCACGGTGGTCCGGCCGATCGCCACGCCACCGCAGAACTGCCCCGCCCGCGTACCCCCGAACCGGTCACGGCTGGACAGCGCGACCGTCCAGGGGCTCTGGGAGACATCGACGGGAAAGCCGCCGACGACAACACTGCCGGCAGCCTCCGGGGCCGCGGCGGTCAGGGGTATGGCGGTCGCGGCAGCCGCCAGAACCAGCGGCCGGATCAGTGCTCGCGCGATAGGGCGTCGCATGCACGCTCCTCACTCTGAGTGCCTATGAGACACCCAGAGTCATCCAGAGCACGGCAACCCGCAGCACGAAGGCCCGGCGCCCCACTACGGGGGACCGGGCCTTCGACGTCGTAGCACCGCGATGAGACCTCAATCGGTCGCAACCCGACTTCGTACGACCAGAGGCCGATCGAGATCGATCGACGCGGTCGCCGGACTAGTCGAGGTAGTCACGCAGGACCTGCGAACGCGACGGGTGGCGCAGCTTCGACATCGTCTTGGACTCGATCTGACGGATGCGCTCACGCGTCACGCCGTACACCTTGCCGATCTCGTCGAGGGTCTTCGGCTGCCCGTCGGTGAGACCGAAGCGCATCGAGACGACCCCCGCCTCACGCTCGGACAGGGTGTCGAGGACGGAGTGCAGCTGCTCCTGCAGGAGCGTGAAGCTGACCGCGTCGGCCGGGACGACGGCCTCGGAGTCCTCGATGAGGTCGCCGAACTCGCTGTCGCCGTCCTCGCCCAGCGGGGTGTGCAGCGAGATGGGCTCGCGACCGTACTTCTGGACCTCGATGACCTTCTCCGGGGTCATGTCGAGTTCCTTGGCCAGCTCCTCCGGGGTGGGTTCGCGGCCCAGGTCCTGGAGCATCTGGCGCTGCACACGCGCGAGCTTGTTGATGACCTCGACCATGTGCACCGGGATGCGGATGGTGCGGGCCTGGTCGGCCATGGCGCGGGTGATCGCCTGGCGGATCCACCAGGTGGCGTACGTGGAGAACTTGTAGCCCTTGGTGTAGTCGAACTTCTCGACCGCGCGGATCAGGCCCAGGTTGCCTTCCTGGATGAGGTCCAGGAACAGCATGCCGCGGCCGGTGTAGCGCTTGGCCAGGGAGACCACCAGACGGAGGTTGGCCTCCAGGAGGTGGTTCTTGGCGCGGCGGCCGTCCTCAGCGATGATCTCCAGCTCGCGCTTGAGCTTGGGGGCCAGTTTGTCGGCATTGGCCAGCTTGTCCTCGGCGAACAGGCCCGCCTCGATGCGCTTGGCCAGCTCGACCTCCTGCTCGGCGTTGAGCAGGGGGACCTTGCCGATCTGCTTGAGGTAGTCCTTGACCGGGTCGGCGGTGGCGCCGGCGGCTGCGACCTGCTGCGCGGGCGCGTCGTCCTCGTCCTCGTCGGACAGGACGAAACCGGCGCTCTCGGCGCCCTCGGGCTCCTCTGCACCCTTGGCGTCTTCGAGCACCTCTTCTTCGAGCAGCTCGGCGTCGTCCTTCTTGGCGGTGGTCTTCTTGGCCGCCGTCTTCTTGGCCACGGCCTTCTTGGCGACCGTCTTCTTGGCGGTCGCCTTCTTGGCTGCTGCCTTCTTCGCGGGCGCGACTTCCTCGGCCGGGTCGACGGCGACGGGCTCGGCAGGCACGGCCGGAGCGGACGTGGTGGCGGTGGCCTTCCTGGTGGTCACCGTCTTCGCCGCGACCGTCTTGGTGGCGGTGCGCTTGGCCGGACTCTTCGCTGCGACGCTCTTTCGGGTGCGCTTGGGCTCCGCGGCACTGACCATCAGCGTCACACCCTCTTCCTCGAGGATCTGGTTGAGGCTGCGCAGTACGTTCTTCCACTGAGTGGCCGGAATCTGGTCAGCTTCGAAGGCCCGACGCACGTCGTCGCCGGCGATCTGCCCCTCAGCCTTTCCCCGCTCAATGAGCGCCATGACAGAGACGGACTCGGCGATCTCCGGCGGGAGCGTACGGGATGTGCTGGCCGACACGAACAACCTCTCGGAACGTTGGAAAACGGCTTCCGGCCCCGTCCACGGCGGACTGGAGCCGACCACCGGCCTGGGGATGGGCCGACGGCGCGGGCGGACGCCGGAAGGGCACAGCGCCTTGTATGGCGTCCGTATTCCCTCCGCGGCTGTCACCTCTTAGGTCATCGCGCTGATCCCCCGAGCGTTACGCCCAATCTTCGTGGCCCGAGTCACACCCCGTAAGTGCCCAAAAACGGTCAGATACGGTCAGACGTGGCTGCTGGCGGTATCGACCGGCACCACCGCCGCCATCGGGCCGCATCACCCTGCCGCCGAGCCCCACCGAACCCCTCCGGACCGAGGAGGGCCCGGAAGGGTCCGGCGGGGTCCGGCGAGCGACGGCTCCCGGGCCGGGCACAGCCCTCACAGGGCGGTGCGCCTGCGACCACAGCGCCCGCGGTCCGCGGTCAGTGCTCGCGCGGCGCGGGCACCACACGCTCCACCTCGGGGTGGATGGTGAGCAGTTGACGCATCGCCGCCTCGGCCGCGGCGCCGTCACCGGTGCCGAGCGCGTCGACGATGCGCGCGTGCTGGGCCAGGGAGGCATCGTTCGGCCGGTCACAGCCGGTGACCGGGCCGCCGGAGACCTGGAGCGCGGCCGACACGATGCCCGACAGGTGCTCCAGCATGCGGTTGCCCGCGATCTGGATGAGCAGGGCGTGGAACTCGGCGTCGGCACGGGAGAAGGTGAGGGCGTCACCCTGCCCCATGGCGTGGCTCATGATCTCCACCATGTCGGAAAGGCGCTGCTGGACGTCCTCACGGCCGTGCCCCGCGGCGAGGCGCGCGGCGAGCGGCTCGATCGTCCAGCGCAGCTCACTCAGTTCGCGGCGCTGATCGTCGCGCTGCGGCCCGAATGCGCGCCATTCAATGATGTCCGGGTCCAGGAGGTTCCAGTCACTGACGGGACGCACACGCGTGCCGACGTTCGGGCGGGCGCTGACCAGGCCCTTGGCCTCCAGGACACGGAGGGACTCACGGACGACGGTACGGGACACCTCGAAGCGTTGGCCGATCTCCTCGGGCACGAGCGGGCGGTCCGCGCCGAGGTCGCCCGAAACGATCATCTGGCCCAACTGCTGGACGAGTTGGCCGTGCAGGCCGCGGCCGCGGCTGCCCGCGGCGCGCCGTCCCACCCGGCCCAGGTCGGGGTCCGCACCCTCCCAGGCGGGCGTTCCGAGCCGGTCGGCTGCGGGGCCCTCGGCGTAGGGGTAGCGGTCGAGTTCGCCCGGTCCGACCAGACCTGAGTCGGTGGAGCGGGCGGCGGTCATCATGGTGTGCGCAAGGGTACTCACGGATCCTTTGTCGGCGCTGTCTCCAACTGCCTTGAGGTCTTTGGTGAAAAGCACACGAAAGGGTGATCGCTCACCCCGTCGCAATTGACGCCTTATCGGAAAGAAATGGGCGCGCTCCGGGGGAGTTGTGCACACAGCCGGATCGGAAGCGCGCGGACGGTCGTCATCTGACCCTGCTGCGCAGCGTCGTGAGCAGATACGCACAGAGCAGGGCGGTCAGCGACAACGCCAGTGCGCCGCCCACGGGTTGGACGAGCACCCGGGCCACCACGGCCAGGTACCGCTCTCCCCCGAAGGGCCACTGGAGCAGGAAGACCTCCCGCATCCGGACCGGAAGACCCGCCGCGGTCCGCACGGCCGGGCCGCCCACCATCTTCTGCACGACGGGGACGACCACGACCGGTACGGCGAGCACCGCGGCGAGCCCGGCCGTCGTGGACCGGAAGACGCCCGCCGCCAGCACCCCGGCCCAGGCGCACCCGACCACCAGCCCGAACCAACTCGCACTCAGCGAAAGCCAGTCGGCGGGAACTTCCGCAAGCTCCCGCCCGTAGACGACATAGAGCACTTCGGCGTCGCAGCCCACGGTGAGGAAGGCCAGCATCAGCGCCGTGGCCCCGGAGACGAGCAGTTTTGCGGTGAGCAGGCCCAGCCGACGGGGCACGGAACCGCGGTCCGCCGCCAGGGCGGGGTGGCGGAACTCGTCCCCGAAGGCCAGCGCGCCGAGCAGCCCCGCGCCGAGCGCCGCGGGCGGCAGGGGCACCTCCCGGGGCCATGCGGCGAACAGGCGCGCCTGCGGGGTGTGACCGATGCGGGCGAGCAGGACGGCCGTGACCGCGGAGACGACGAGCACGACACCACAGGTGAGAAAGCCCGTGCCGATCCCCGTGGCGCGGCGCAATTCGTAGCGCAGGGGGCGGAGGGGGCTGGGGGCGGGGCGGACGGAGATGGGGGGAGGGAGAGGGGACAAAGAGCCGGGGGTGAGCGATCCGGTGGCGCGATGCGAAGGCCCGGCCCCGGGTCGGGCGGCGGGTACGCGGCCGATGACCGGCGCCGCGGGGCCAGTGGTGGAACCGGGTGAGGTGGGTGCGGCGTCCGGGGTCTGAGCGGAGGAGGGGGCCGGGGTCTCGGCCCCCGGCGTGGGTCCGGTCGGTTCCGGACCGCCGGGCGTGTGGTCGTCGGATTCCAGGGGGTGGCCGTCAGCGGGGGTCGGCGCGCCCTCGGAGGGAGGTGTGCCGGGCAGGTCACGGGATGTCGCCGCCGACGGCGCGCCCACGGGAAGTGGTGCCTCAGGATCGCCCCGGCCCTCCGTCGCCACGGGTGATTCATGAGCCGCTCGCTGTCGCCTCAGGACGGACAGGCCGCGGCCCGGTCGCAGCCGGACCCCTTCCGGACTCGCTTGGCTCTGCCCTTGTCCGCCGGCCGTCGTTTCGTGCGCGGGCTTCGGCCCGCCCGGCACCTCCGGCACGTCGACCGGGTGCTCCCCATCGTGCGGGCGGGTTCCGGCGCCCGGTCCCATGTCGCCCACCTCGTCCGCGAGTTGGTGGACGAGGATGCCGTGCCGGAAGGCGACGTCACCGATGTCCGCAGTCGTACTGCCGTACACGGAAAGACGGTTGCCCTCCTCTCGAACGATCTCGACGGACCGCCGGTCGGTGCGGGCCTCCTTGGTGAGCAGGGCGGCGAGGCGGGCGGGGTGCGGGGTGCGGACCGCCACTCGGGGACGCAGACGTGTGCGGGCGAACTCCACGGCCTCCTGGTCGGCGACGAGTCTGCCCTGCTCCAGGGTGACGACCCGGTCCGCGTTGCGGGCCGCCTCCTTGGGTTCGGCGGTGGTGAACAGGACCGTGCCGCCCTGGGTCGCATGCGCCCGGAGCATGCCGTGCAGCCAACGGGCTTCACGGGCGGACAGCCCGTCCACGGGTGCGTCCAGCACCAGGGTGTGCGGGTCGGGCAGCAGAGCACAGGCTAGTCCGAGCCGGCGGTCCATCCCGCGCGAGAGCGTGCCCAGGCGCTCCTCTCGCAGGCTGACGAGGCCGACGACTTCGAGAACCTCGTCGGCGCGCCGGGCCGGGACCCCCGTGGCGGCGCACAGCATGCGCAGATGCCCGCGGACCGAGCGCGCCGGATGCCCGGGTACGTCACCGAGGAGGACGCCCACCTCGCGCGACGGGTGGGCGATCCGGTGCAGTGGCCGCCCTCTGAAGTGGGTGATCCCCCGGCCCCGTTGGAGTTCGAGCATCAGTCTGAGCGCCGTTGTCTTGCCGGCGCGGGGCGCACCCAGGAGTGCCGTGACACGGCCCGCGGGTGCCTCGAAGGAGACATCGTTGACGGCGGGCGGGTGCGCCTTGCGGGGGTTGCTGGTCAGTCCGAAGGCCTGGATCACCTGCAGCAAGATAGCGCGCTGAGTCCCTTTTTCCGGGTATCACCCTGTCTGCCCAGTGCTGGGGGTCTTCCTCCTGATGTTTCTGCCGGCGGTTCCCCGGTCCGGGCCGGTGCGGGGTACGGAAAGAGGGGCCTGCTCGCACCGTCCGGCCCTGTCCGCTCAGACCTCGGGACGCAGCATCGGAGGGTTGAGCAGCGTGGCACCGCCGGCTCGGAAGAGCTGGGCGGGACGGCCGCCCTGGCGTGTGGTCGTGCCTCCGGTGGGGACGAGGAATCCGGGGGTTCCGGTCACCTTGCGGTGGAAGTTGCGTGGGTCGAGGGCCACTCCCCACACCGCCTCGTAGACACGGCGCAGCTCACCGACAGTGAACTCGGGCGTGCAGAACGCGGTCGCCAGGGACGAGTACTCGATCTTGGAACGGGCCCGTTCCACCCCGTCGGCCAGGATCTGGGCGTGATCGAAGGCGAGCGGTGCCAGGGGTTCGCCGTCACGGCCGTACCCCCCCTGCTGCAGCAGTTCCTCCACCGGAGCCCAGCGCGCGTTGCTCGCGTCGCCGCCCGCGCGGGGCGCGGGCAGGTCGGGGGCGAGCGCCAGGTGAGCGACGCTGACCACACGCATGCGCGGGTCCCGCTTGGGATCGCCGTACGTCGCGAGCTGTTCGAGGTGGGCGCCGTTGTCCTGGGCCGGGGCGGACGGGTCATGGGCATGCAGGCCCGTCTCCTCGGCCAACTCGCGCGCCGCGGCCTGCGCGAGATCCTCGTCGGCCCTGACGAAGCCGCCGGGCAGCGCCCATCGCCCCTGGAACGGTGCCTCGCCCCTGCGCACCGCCAGCGCACACAGGGCGTGGCGGCGCACGGTCAGCACGACCAGGTCCACGGTGACGGCGAAGGGCGGAAACGCTGACGGGTCGTAGGGCATGCCGCGATCATAGTCGTCTGCCTGACGATAAACACTCCCTTCGCCGACCACATCGCCGACCGATCCGTTCGGGTCCGATGCCGGACGCGCGAGCGGTTTCCGGTTCTTCATCCGAATGGCATCGTGCGAGGTCACACTCCCGGTTGCCGGCCGTCCGCAGGCTTGTCGATCATGGCGAACCCTTGGCGGCCGCCCTGTACGGAACACGGGGGTCCGCGGCCCGCAGCCCCCTCGTGGGCTCCCTCCCAGGGGCAGGCACTGCGCCGGTCGAAGGACGACCGTCCGGATGCGGGTGTCGTAGTGGTTGCCCATGATCGCCGTCAGGATCAGTACCCCGCGGGGCCGCCGCCTCGGCCGCGCCCGGGAGAGCTGCACCGCCTGGTCGCAGCAACCAGCGCGGACGGCGGAACCTTGATCGGGTCAGGCCGTGCGGCCGATGACGGTTTCTGCCGCCGAGTCGCAGGCGGTCCGGGACTGCCCGTCGCCACCGGCCTGCGTCGCGTCCGCCGCCGCTCACGAGTCCTCCGCGGCGCCATCGCCGCCGGCCCGTGAGCCTCCCGCAGATGCGCGGCCCGCGTCGCTCCTGTCCGCGGCACGCGCACGTGTACCGTCCGTAGCCGACACGCCGGGGCGCGTGGAGCCCTCGCCCCGGGAGGGGCGCCGGGGGGCCAGCCGCGAACGCCGCCCCTCCGCTCGTACCGGACGGGCGTCGCCGTCGGAGCCTGCCCGGACGCGTACGCGGCGCCGACGGCGCGATCCGGACTCCGACGAGTCCTTACCTGCTGCCGGTGACGTCTGCTTCCGGCATGTCGCCTCTGTCGCTTCGGTCCGTGCCTCCGGACGGTCGGCGCGCTCCGCGCGCAGACAGCGGCGGATCGCCTCCGGGTCCAGGCCCTCGTTGCAGGCCTGATGCAGCAGACGTGCGAACAGGTAGTCGGGGTCAGCACCGAGGGCCATGGCCAGCGCTTCCCTGGCCTCCAGGTCGTCGCCGACGGACCAGGCGACCCAGCCCGCGAGGGTGAGCGGCGCGGCGGCATGTTCGCCGTACGGTCCGACGCAGCGACGGGCCAGGGCGCGCCACAGGCGCAGGGCGGGACCGGCGTCGTCGCCCTCCATCCATGCGGCGGCCCGGTCACGGGTGGTGCGGTCCTGGAGGCCGAGGATCAACTGTGCCGCTTCGTCGTGGGTGAGCAGTGCGTCGTCGCGCAGGTCCGCCGGGAGTGTGCCGGGCGCCGGGGCCGCCGCCGCGAACTTGGTGAGCACGCGCTCGGCGAGGCGCAGCGTTTCCTCCGCCACGTCTGCGCGGTCCGCGTCGTCGAGAAGCCGGGGCACCAGGGCGGCGCCCGCGGTGTCCAGCGCGATCTCCTGTTCCAGTGCGGCGGAGATCTCCCAGGGCAGCAGCCGGGCCCGCAGCTCGCGCAGCGTGCCGCGTACTTGGAGACCGGCGTAGGTCGCGGCGGCGGCCAGCACGGAGGTGCCGGGCAGTCCCATGGGTGTTCCGTCGTCCGGGCAGCAGCCCGCGTTCGGGCAGCAGTACGACCAGAAACGGCCGTCCGAAATACACAGGGCCTCGATGACGGGTACGTCCAGGGCGCCGCATTCGGTGCGCAGCAGTTGGGCGAGCGGCTGAAGGCGCTGCATGACCTCGCGGCCAGTCTCCCCCTTCGCCGGTTCCTGGCAGACGTAGGCGACGATCTGCGCGGGCCGCGATCCCCGGCGTTCGCTGCCGGCCACCAGGCCATGGGCCAGTTGCCGGGCGGCCGACGCCCAGTCGTCCCTGCTCGCGGGGATGCCGAGCCTTGCCCGGCCGCCGAACCGGCCGCGTCCGTCCCGGTCGTGGAGAGCCACCAGCACGATGCTGTCCTCGGGGCGGTATCCGAGCAGATACGGCAGGGCATCGGCCAGTTCGGCCGGGGTGCGCAGGGTGACCTGTGTGTCGTGGGCGGCACGGCGGTCGAGTTCCTTTTGTTCCGTGACGTCGCCGTTTTCGGCGGGTCCAGTCGATTCGCTGTGATTCGTCATGCGCCGACGATCTCGCGGATCTTGAGATTCCGCTTGAGTCTGTGGATAAGCCGAGGCAGGGTCACGACAATCACGTCGGTGGGGCCGTCGCTTGTCCACAGGCGCCGTTCGGCTGTCGCCGGTGTCCTGTTGGATGGGATGCATGGAGCACACGAGCAACACGGATCTGCGAGCACAGGCCGACATCGTCCTTGCCCGGCTGGTCGGGGATGCCACGGGCGCCGCCCGGCTGCGCGAGGACCAGTGGCGGGCGATCGAGGCGCTGGTCGCCGATCGCCGCAGAGCCCTTGTCGTCCAGCGCACGGGATGGGGCAAGTCCGCGGTCTATTTCGTGGCGACGTCGCTGTTGCGTGCCCGGGGCAGCGGCCCCACCGTGATCGTCTCGCCACTCCTCGCGCTGATGCGCAACCAGGTGGACGCCGCTGCCCGAGCCGGCATCCACGCCCGGACCATCAACTCCTCCAACACCGAGGAGTGGGATTCCATCCAGACGGAGATCACGGCGGGCACCGTCGATGTCCTGCTCGTCAGCCCGGAACGGCTGAACAACCCAGACTTCCGCGACCAGGTCCTGCCCAAGCTGGCCGCCGCGACCGGGCTGCTCGTCGTGGACGAGGCCCACTGCATCTCCGACTGGGGCCACGACTTCCGGCCCGACTACCGCCGGCTGCGCACCATGCTCGCCGACCTCCCGCCCGGTGTGCCCGTGCTGGCCACTACCGCCACGGCCAACGCGCGCGTGACCGCCGATGTCGCCGAGCAGCTCGGTACGGGGGGCTCGTCGGACGCACTGGTCCTGCGCGGCCCGTTGGACCGGGACAGCCTGAGCCTGGGCGTGCTGCGGCTGCCGGACGCCGCGCACCGCATGGCCTGGCTCGCCGACCACCTCGACGATCTGCCGGGTTCGGGCATCGTCTACACGCTGACGGTGGCTGCCGCCGAGGAGGTCACCGCCTTCCTGCGGCAGCGCGGGCACATCGTCGCCTCGTACACGGGCAAGACGGAGAACGCCGAACGGCAACAGGCCGAGGAGGATCTGCTTGCCAACCGGGTCAAGGCGCTGGTCGCGACCTCCGCACTCGGCATGGGCTTCGACAAGCCCGACCTCGGGTTCGTGGTGCACCTGGGCTCGCCCTCCTCCCCCATCGCCTACTACCAGCAGGTGGGACGGGCCGGCCGAGGCGTAAAGCATGCCGAGGTGCTCCTGATGCCGGGCCGGGAGGACGAGGCCATCTGGGAATACTTCGCCTCGCTCGCCTTCCCGCCCGAGGACCTGGTGCGCCGCACACTCGACGTCCTCGCCGGATCGGACCGTCCGCTGTCGCTGCCCGCCCTGGAGCCCCTGGTGGAGCTGCGGCGCTCACGTCTGGAGACCATGCTGAAGGTCCTCGACGTGGATGGGGCGGTCAAGCGGGTCAAGGGCGGCTGGGTCGCCACGGGGCAGCCGTGGACGTACGAGGCCGAGCGGTACGACTGGGTGGCCCGCCAGCGCAAGGCCGAGCAGCAGGCCATGCGCGAGTACGCCGACAGCGCGGGCTGCCGGATGGAGTTCCTGCAGCGGCAGCTGGACGACGAGGGGGCCAAACCGTGCGGCCGCTGCGACAACTGCGCCGGTAGCCGGTTCTCGGCGGACACGACGGTGGCCGCGCTGGACGCCGCGCGCGTCGATCTGCGGCGGGCGGGCGTCGAGGTCGAGCCCCGGCGCATGTGGCCGACGGGGCTGCCTGCGATCGGCATCGACCTCAAGGGGCGGATTCCTGCCGGGGAACAGGCGGGGCCGGGGCGCGCGTTGGGGCGCTTGTCGGATATCGGCTGGGGCAATCGGCTGCGGCCGATGCTCGCGCCCTCGACACCGGACGCGCCCGTGCCGGACGACGTGGCGCGGGCCGTGGTGGATGTGCTGGCCGACTGGGCCAAGGGTCCCGGCGGCTGGGCCACGAGGGCCGCCGACGCGCAGCCGCGGCCGGTCGGTGTGGTCGCACTTGCCTCGCGCACCCGGCCACAGCTGATCCACTCCCTGGGCACGCGCATCGCGGAGGTCGGCCGCCTGCCGCTACTCGGGTCGGTGGAGTACACGGGAGAAGCGCCACGGTTGTCCCGCAGCAACAGCGCGCAGCGTCTGCACGCACTGGACGGCACGCTGGTCGTGCCACCCGCACTGGCCTCCGCGCTCCTGGCGGCGGGCGGTCCGGTCCTGCTCGTGGACGACTACACCGAGACCGGCTGGACCCTGGCGGTCGCGGCCCGCCTTCTCAGGAGGGCGGGAGCGCAGGGAGTGCTGCCGCTGGTCCTGGCCGTCCAGGGCTGATATCCGCCACACCGGCGCACGCTCGGCGCACGGCGTCCGAAAACGGCGGGACCGCCGGTCCCACGAGTCGTCGGACGACTCTCTGGGTAGGGATATAAGCCACAGATCCCTGGATAAGGGTCGCTGGCCCCAATTGCTCGTTGCCGCATCCAAGTTCGACAGGAAGAATTGAAGCCCGCTCCCCGCACGGTTCGTCCGTGATCCGGTTGGGCTTTGCTGCGGTGCGCGTCCCCCAGTCCGACCCCGCCCGCAGTGTGGGCGCGTAGCCGAAGGGAGAAACGTGACCTTCGGATTCGCTCCGTCCTCGGGGGCATCCTTCTCGACGCCCGCGTCCGCCGCTTCCACCAACCGCCTGCTTGAACCCGCGGAGTGGGCCGCCGCGGGGATCCCGCTGCTGCGCAACCCCCGTGAGGTCGTCAGCGGGCTGCACACCCGGCACCGGCCCAAGGCGACGACCGCGGTCGTCGCGGTCCTCGACCCCGAGGAAAGACTGCTGGCCAGCGCCTCGTTCATCCGTCGCCCGGTACCGGCCGACGGGTGGATGTTCCGCAATGCGCTGCTGTCCCAACTGCGCCGGGTCATCCCGCACGACCTGCGGCGCCGCACGCCCGTGCGCACGGCGGTGCTGCTCTACTGCCGTGAAGGGGACGCGCGTTGGACAGAGGAGGACGGCGCATGGATGTGGGGCCTGCGTGACGCCTGCACCCTGCACGGATTGCGCTGCGGGGCGTACATCACGCTGACCCGGGACGGCTGGCAGGTACTCGGCGAGGGCCGCGGCGGCCGTCGCCCGAACGTGGACTCGACGCCGGAACCTTTCGCCACCGCGGACGCCCCACCGTCCTCACCCCGCACCGGCGGCGCCGTTTCGGAGGTATTGCGCCGCGCGGCGGCCCGTTGAGCGGTACGGTCCTGTGACCAAGCAGATCGGCTCCGTGCTCGGCGGAGCCGGCCAGTCTCGTGCCGGCCCGTGTGACCGACGCCGGTACGAGATCCGCAGTGGGCCGGTTGCCCGGGCCATCGCAGCCCCATGCCCGGTACGCAGTCCAATGCCCGGTACCGGTGCGGCGCTTCCCCGGCAGAAAGGGCCGCTCCCCGGTTTCCGGGCATGCCAAAAGCACCACCGTGCCTGTGCCGCCGAAGCGGTAGCTTCGACGCCCCGCGCTGCTCTCGGTGTTCCGGCTGGGTACCGGACCCGGATCAGACGCCCGTGCCCAGCACCGCGTTGATCTGCTGCGGGTCACCGCAGACGATCAACAGGGCACCGGCCCGGGCATGGGCCAGCGGGAGGGCGGCGGCGGCAGCCGTGTCAGGACCGCCGTTGACCGCGACCACGACCACCGGACGGGATGCCGCACGGGAGGCGCCGACGGCGTCCGCGTAGAAGACGTCGTCGCCTGCATCGTGCTGCGCCCAGTAGGAGGCGTCGCCGAAGGACAGTTCGTGCTCGGCCCACGGATGCGGCCGACCGGTGGTGATCACCAGCACATCACCGGGAGAGCGGCCCGACTCCAGGAGCAGGTCCACCGCCTCGTCGGCGGCATCGAGTGCTCCCTCGGCAGAGGCCGGAATCAGTTGGATCTGCGGGTTCGCCGCCGAGGCGGCGGAGGCGGCCGGACCCGACGGGCCCGGCTCGCTGGCGGCCACGTCACGCGGCGTACGTTGCATCGGCGGCGCGGGCCGGAGAGGGCCTGGGCGACCGGGACGCGACGGAGCCGCGGGGCGGGGGCCGGGTACGGGACGGGGGGTCGGCGCGGTGCGGCCGCTGGACGGCGTGGCGCGGGGACCCTGGGCACTCTCGTGAATCTGAGGCTCCTCGGGAATGAGAGGCATGAGCTGATATTTATCAAACGCCGGTCTGGCACGCACGACCGGGTGGCACAACAGTGCGAGTGGAATCGTCAGAAGTCGAAGCCGAGCTGGCCCTCGACCTCTGGAACGCTTCCATCCGCCCAGCTGCGGGCCTTCTTGAGGTGCCGCCACTGGGGCAGCGCATCAAGATACGCCCACGACAACCGGTGGTACGGGGTGGGGCCCCGCTCCTCCAGTGCGGCCTTGTGCACGGGAGACGGATACCCCGCGTTGTCCGCAAAACCGAAGTCTGCATGGTCGATACCCAGTTCGGCCATCATTTTGTCGCGCTGAACCTTGGCGATCACCGAGGCCGCCGCCACCGCCACGCAGGACCGGTCGCCCTTGATCACCGTACGTACCTTCCAGGGCGTGCCGAGGTAGTCGTACTTCCCGTCGAGGATCACCGCGTCGGGGCGGACCGGAAGGGCCTCCAAGGCGCGCCCGGCCGCGAGCCGCAAGGCCGCCGTCATCCCCAATTCGTCGATCTCCTGCGGGGAGGAGTGGCCCAGGGCGTAGGAGGTCACCCAGGTCCGCAGCGTCTCGGCCAGCACTGTGCGCCGTTTGACGGTGATCAGCTTGGAGTCGGTGAGACCCTCGGGGGGCCGGCGAAGTCCGGTGACGGCTGCACAGACGGTGACGGGTCCGGCCCACGCGCCGCGCCCCACCTCGTCGACACCGGCAATGACCTTCGCTCCGGTCGTGGCGCGGAGGGAGCGCTCGACGGTGTGAGTAGGCGGTTCGTACGGCATGGCGCCCTTAGCGTACGCCGCCCGGATCCTCCGGCGACACCCCGGCCCACCACTGCGGCCGGGGTGCGGCCACACCCCGCAGTCAGGCCCCCTCGGGCCGGAGCAGCGGCAGCATCAACTGGTCGATCATCTCTTGGACGTCACGATCGGACCATTCACTGGCGCACATCTTGGTGCGGTACATCATCATCGCCGGGATGGCGTCGCAGACATAGCTGTTCGCCGCGTCGGGGCGCACCTCTCCGCGCGCGATTCCGCGGATGATGATCTCGTGCAGCAGCTTGATCGCCGGTTCCACGACACCCCCGATGATCACGCTGTGGAAGCGCTCCGCCTGCATCGTGTCGCATTCGTGAATCACCGAGCGCAATGCAAAGCCGGGGCGGGAGAACATCGCGTCGCGCGCTTGGAGGCACAGGGCCAGCAGATCCTCGCGCACACTCCCGAGGTCGGGGGCCTCGTCCATCCGCGGCAGACCGGCCTGCAGGGCGTCGGCGACGAGATCCTCCTTGGAGGGCCAGCGGCGGTAGACCGCGGCCTTGCCGGTCTGAGCACCGGCCGCGACCCCCTCCATCGTGAGGCCGTTCCAGCCGACGGTGCTGAGCTGCTCCAGGGCGGCATCGAGGATCGCGCTTTCGAGTACGGCGCCGCGCCGGCGAAGGGAGGCCGCCCGAGCGGGGGCGGCGCTCCAGTGCGAGGTAACCATCTGGATTTCTCCAACAGACAAGGGGAGGCGGGAATTCCGACACAAGGGGCGCATCACACGGCGACAGCGGGGGACGCGACGCGCAGGTAAGGATTAAGTGAACGCTTGCGTTCTCTGTTGGGGACTCACTACCGTTGGCGCGACAGTGAACGCGAGCGTTCACTAACGCCTTCGCGGGGGACCCATAGTGACAACCTCTCAACTCATTCAGGACAAAACACCAGGAGCGACCGACCGGAAGGGGCACTCCGGTATCGCGCTCACTGTCATCGCGGCCTGCCAACTCATGGTGGTACTCGACGCGCCGGTTCCATCGCGTGTTTCACCGTCCTCGACATCGCCATCGCCCGTGTGGAACAAACGGGGGTCGACCACGCCCTCGACCAGCATCTCAGGCAACGGCGCCTCTTTCGATGGCTCGGGCACCGGAACCGTCTGAATCCCCTGTACCTCCGCCAGCGCCTCCACCACGCGCTCCCATGTGCCGTCCGCGCCCCAACGGGTCCAGCGGCTCATGAGGGACTTGCCCACACCATGAGCCATCCGCGAAGCGGCCTCGTTCCATGTCTTCGCCATCCGCGCTTTCCACAGGATCGCCTCGACGGCTTCACGGGCCGGTAGGTCAGTGGACTTTCCCGATCCCCGGCCGGTCCTGGTGACAAGCGGCTGGATGAGCGCCCACGCCGTATCGGGGACCTCGACCGGAATGAGCAGGCCGCGGCTTTTGAACCACGTGCCGACGGCGCAGCCCGAGCGTCCCTTGCGTACGGGGACAGGGCTCTGGAGTGTGACTCGGAGGTCGATAAGATCGATGACGTCCGCCCGATCCTCATTGTTCATGGACGGCATCTGGACACGAGCCCGTTCGGCAAGGGCGCGAAGGTCCCTGGCTCGGCGCTCGGCGGCCTCGTTCTCTCGCTGCCATGCGACGGCTTCCCCGCGGAGCTTGCGCAGCTGGCCGAGTTCGGCGTTCATGGAGGCAGTGGTCTGGGTCACGAGCTGGGTCGCGGCATCTTGATCAAGACCTTGCTGCGCGGCCTGGACGGCCGTCACAGACATCACCGTGGCGATCGCCTTCTCCTGCACCGCAATCTGTGCATCGAGCTCCTCGATACGGTCGCCCTGGCCGCTTCGGACGCCCAGCGTGGCATCGACCCATTCCTGGGCCAGCTCCATCAGCGCGTCCGGGCTCTTGAGGAGCCTGCTGACGCGCCGCCACACCTCCTGCTCGATCCGCTCCGCATCGATCTGGCTGCAGGCGCACACCGGGCTTCCGGCATGACGGGGCTGCTTGCCCGAGCAGATGTACTTGCGCCTTCCCGTAGTCGTCTGGATCTGCCCGACGTAGTGGGCGCCGCACCAGCTCACGATGCGCTTGGACAGTGGATAGGCATGCGAGCGCTCACGCGACGCCCGTTGCGTGCCGATTCGAGCGGCTGCCTCTTTCAGCTCGCGGACTTCGTCTTTCGTGAACACCTCGTCCAACTTGATGACTACCGTGGCTCCGAAGACGGGGTTGCCGTCCCTGTCGACTTTGGTCCCGCGCCCGGATCGTGCGTCCTTGGAACGCGCGTCTCGGAACACCTGCACTCCTTCAAGTACCGCGCGGGACATCACACGTGCCCGGAGATTCTCTCGGGACCAAGGGGCTCCCGAGCGCGTCAGCAACCCTTCGGAGTTCAGGACGAGCGCAGCCTGAGTCCAGTTCTTGAGCTCGTGCACGATGAGGTACAGCGCGCGCCGCAAGGTATTCGCTTCACCTTTGGGGACGCCCTCCTCCTCGTACAGGTCCAGCACGAGCCAGCTCTCGCCCTTCTTTCCCTGGTCCTGAATCCGCCAGCCGTACGGCACCGTCCCGCCGGTATGGCCGCCTTCTTCCGCCTTCTCCTGAAGGCCGCCCTGTGTGCGGTCCCTGATCTTCTCCCGCTCGTCCTCCGCGTAGTCGGCCCCTTTGCGCATCTTCGAGCGGCCCGCAGGGGTGGTGTTGTCGTAGTCGTCCTTCACGACCGCCACGAAGACCCCGAGGTCCTCCAGTTCCCAACCCCACGGCCAGAACGCTCGTCCTCGGCGGCCGATGGCCCGCTCTTCATAGACCACGACGACATCGAACGGGCGGGGTTCGGTGCGGGCATCCCTCATGAGGCGGCGGAGGTCCTTCCGCTTGTGCGCCTCCAAGCTCCCGCTGAAGCCCTCATCGGCGTAGGTGTCGGTGTGTGACCATCCCTTCGCCTCGATGTACTTGGCCGTCTTCTTGCCCGTGTAGGTAATGCCGTAGCCCTTGACCTGCTCCTCGGTGGACACCCGCAGGTAGTCCACGGCTCGGAGCGGAGGAGCGGATGTGGACCGAAGTGCGGTGTCGACGGCTCCCACCACAAGGTTTGTCATTTTCATCCCATTTGTTCTGGAATGGCTGGATATCGGAGCGCTGCGCCGCAGCCGTGATCGCATGCGGACCGGCAGCGTAGCTCCGCTCCCGCAAGAGCGCTGCAAACCTCCGACCAGGCCAGCTACTGCTCTCCAAGCGCGTGATCGCCGTCTTCCCGCAGGGCGTTGCCGAACAGGGCCCGAGCGAAGCGGAGCCGCTCAGTCCGGCTCCAGCGGCCCGCACGCCACCGAATGGTGACGCAACCGACTTCCACGATGGCGGTGGGATCACCCGCCCCGCGCTTCGATCCCCTGGTCGACGAGGTTGGGGGATCCAGACCGTGCTCTGCGGGATCGGCGGGATGCTCTGGATCGGCGTGCGGGCCACGGCCCTCGCTCTGCTGTGGGGCTGGCGTCTGGCTTGCCTCCATCAGCGGTCACCGCTCAGGGGGACATCAGGACCGAAGAAAGCACTGCCAATTCCCGAGCAGAGTGATCCGGGCTTGATCGCGCCGATCAGGACGCGCTGAAGGTGGACTTGGCCGACGCGCGCGGCATGCTCCTCATTCACCACGATGCCTTCCGCCACAGAGCAGGATCTTTAGCTTGCGAGGGGCCGGGGACCGCAGTCACCCAGCCTTCGCCGAGACCCATGGTCCATTCGACGAACCCGGCGGAGAGGCGTCGGGTTCCGGGAACGGCGTGCCAGGCGATGTGGCCTCCGATCGCGGCCTGGACGCCAGAGTCCAGGCCGCTGACTCCGGAGGACAGGCTGCCGATCGGAAGGTCAGTTGCCGCCACAGCGGCCCCTTCCGGTGCAGGTGCGGGAGCGGACGGCGGCTGGGGTCGCCGACCTGCAAGCTGTTGTGGCCGTGCACCTCGACGTGTGTGTCGTTGTTCTCGGAGCGCTGTGCTGTCCGGGCCGGGTGAAGACGAGTACGTCCTCGTGCTGGACGACCGCGAGGGGGATGCCCTGGCGGCGGGCGTCACGGACGTTCTTCATCTGGAAGAACGAGGGGCGGGTGATCAGCCGGCTGTCGCGGATTCCTGCAAGGAGGGCGACGCAGCGTTCGGCGGGGGTCAGCGCAGCGGCCTGGCCGGAGGCGAGGACGGCGGAGGGCAGGTCGATGAGTTCACCGCCCTGGCGCCAGGGGCGGGTGGTGACGACCACGGTGCCGCCGGGGCGAAGGACGCGTCGGCACTGGGTGAGGATCTCGGTGAAGGCTTCCAGGAGCCGGTCGGTGGAGACGTGGGCAAGGTTGGAGGGGTCGTGGCTGTAGCGGTAGTACTTCTTGACCACACCGCGTTCGCCGGTCTCGCGGGTGGAGCGGACCTGCCCGTGCACCGAGTTCCCGTAGGGCGGTGAGGTGACGACGAGGGCGATCTTGCCGTGATGGCAGTCGTCGATGAGGTGGGTCAGGTGACGGGCGTCGCCGCATGCGACGTGTCCGCTGCCACCTCCGGTTGCCTGCTGGGTGCGGGCGACGTTGGCGCGGGCCAGGTCGGCCCAGCGTGGTTCGTACTCGGTGCCGAGGGCGTGGCGGCCGAGGCGGATGGCCTCAACGAGGGTGGTGCCGATGCCGCACATGGGGTCCAGGACCAGTTCCCCGGGACGGGTGTAGCTGGCGATGGCGTGGGCGGCGATCTGCGGGAGCATCTTGGCCGGGTGAGCGGCGGAGCCGTGCACGTAGCGGTCGGCACGCTGGGCGGGGGCGGATGTGGGGGCGGTGTTCCACACCGAGAGGGGGGACGGCATGGCGGGTCTCCTGTTCCTTGGTCTAGGCATGGGTGATCGCGGACAGTGCGATCAGGTCGCAGTGCGCGACGCCACGGGAGGCGTCCGGGGGCAGCGCGGGTACCAGGCGGTCGCCGGCCGGGTGGCCGTAGACGACCACGATGTGCTGGTCGTCGCGGGACTGCTCGCCGTCTTCTACGTCTACGCCGGCACGCTGAAGGTGATCCGCAGCCGCGATCAACTCCGACCGATGATGGCCTGGGTCGACCGCATACCCCTGCCTGCCCTCAGGGCGCTGGGGACGGTCGAAATACTCGGCGCGACCGGCCTGATCCTGCCGCCGCTGACCGGTATCGCTCCCTCGCTGGCGACGGCCGCGGCCATCGGCTTCGTACTCCTGCAGACCGGCGCGATCGCCGTCCACCTGACTGGCGAAGACCGCCGGATCGCACTCAACGCCGGGCTCACCGTTACCGCGGCCGTGGCCATCTGGCTGGCCACCCGGCTGTGATCGAGCCCAGGCCTCGACCGGTGGATGCGACTACAGGGCCGGCCGCCCCACGACCGCTGTCATTTCTCACGAACATCGAACACGCCGCTATCTACGCGCTGCTCGGCGAGGTGTACATCTGCTGTCGCAATTCGTGAACAGAGCCACCTGCTCAAGGCCCTGTGCGAGGCCGACCCGGACTTCGTCCTGCTGGACGGCACCCTCGCCGAGTGCGACCGCGTCGGTGACGGGCGGGCGGACTACTCGGCCAATCACCGCTGGCACGGCGTGAATGTGCAGGTCGTCACCGACCCCAGCGGCCGACTGCCGTGACTCTTCCCTGCGCTGCCGGGCCATGCCCACGACCTGACCGCCGCCCGTGCCCACCGGATCATCCTTATTTGCGAACGCCGGTGCGACCGGACACGGCCCTGCGCCGGCACCGCACTCTGGTCACACACCGCCGCGCCACCGCGTCCCGCTCCAATCAATGCGGCCGGCCCCGCCCCCAGGGCCCTGGCAAAGTCGTTCTGTAGCCCTGTGGCGTGGGATTTTGCGGGGTGGAAGAGGTGCGCGGGCGTAGTCCAGTCCGGTTGGGTGGAGGTTCCTACGCCTTACCGTCCGAGCAGGGGATGACGCCCGCGCCATGCCATCGTCCCTCATCCCTGCCCCTGCTCGCACGCCTGCCCCGGATCATGAGCTCCTCGTCCAGCTGCTTGCCGGGATACCTGATCCGCGCCGTCGGCGCGGTGTCCGGCACCCGGTGGGTGCTCTGATCGCGGTGGCGGTGTGCGCGGTGGTGGCCGGAGCCCGGGGGTTCACCGCGATCGGGGAGTGGGCCCGGGACGCGGGAAGTGTCGCGCTGGAACGGCTGGGCCTGGAGCGGGGCGGGGTGGACGAATCAACGCTGCGGCGCCTGTTCGCCTGCCTCGACGCGGACCATCTCGATGCGGTGCTGGGAGCCTGGGCCCAGACCAGGACCGCACGTGTCGCGGGCCGCAGGGTGATCGCCATCGACGGCAAGACGGTCCGGGCGCACGCGGCGGCGGCTCCGCGGCCCCGCACCTGGTCGCCGCCCTCGCGCACGGTCCGGGGCGGTGCTCGGCCAGGTCGCGGTGAGCGAGAAGAGCAACGAGATCCCCGCCGCCCGGGAACTGCTTCAACTCTTCGGCCTGGACGGCGTGGTCGTCACGATGGACGCACTGCACACCCAGCACGACACCGCGACCCTGGTGACCAGGGCCGGGGGAGACTACGTCCTGACCGTGAAGGCGAATCAGAAGTCGCTGTACGCACAGCTCAAGGCGCTCCCCTGGACTTCGATACCCGCCGTCACCAGGACGGACCGAGGACATGGACGCCGCGCCACTCGCACGGTCAAGGTCGTCGACGTGCCGGCATGGGTCGGGTTCGCCGGGGCCGGGCAAGTCGCCCAACTGCGGCGCACCGTCACCCGCAAGAGCCGAAGGACCATCGAGATCGTCTACCTGATCACCAGCGCGGACGCCCGCACCGGGCCGCCCGCCGTCCTGGCCGCATGGACGCAGTCGCACTGGGAGATCGAGAACCGCCTGCACCGGGTCCGCGACGTCACCTTCGACGAAGACCGCTCCCAGATCCGCACCGGCAACGCACGCCGCGTCATGGCGGGCCTGCGCAACACCGCGATCACGCTGCTGCGCTTGGACGGACACCACAACATCGCCGCCGCCCTACGGCACCAGGCACACACACGCCACCGACCACACGCCACCGACCACACACCACCGACCATCCTATCAACCTACCCCTGACAGCCTGATCAACAACTTTGCCGGAGCCCTGAGGGTGAAGGAAGCTGCGGCCACCTTCTGGAATCTCCAAGAACGCGGGCACCCGACCCGGCATCCAGCCAGTCTCGACCGCTGGGGCGGACTTCCCGCGCTCCCCATCCGACGCATGAGCAGGCCGGGGCGGCCGGATCACCGGGTAGCTGGGTTCACTCGAAGCAGTTACAGGACACCCTTCAACGCCGATTGATACCGAGCAAACGGACGTCGTAGAAGTCCAGCATCGAGAGGGTGCGCGACCGCGTCCGTTCCTTCATGTAGGGCCAGGAAGCCTCCACCAGGCCGTCGGCGTTCAGGAGCTGTTCGAGCACCTCAAAGTACACGGCACCGCGGACAAGTTCCGAGGAGTGGGACACGATGTGCTCCACGAAGTCCCAGCACCGCTCAAGCAGGTCCGTATCCGGGCTTGCGCTCTTCAACTGCGGCATCAGCACCGGCGCTGTGAAGCATTCGGTCAGCAGCTCGTACAGATCGAGGAGCGCGTCCTGCGTCAGGACGGCCGCTTCCGCAGGTTGGTGGTATTTCTCGGCAATGAACCCGGCGGACTCCGGAATCATTCGCAGCAATAGCGGAGGAACCTCGTCCTCGGGGATCTCCTGGTCGGGGACGCTACTCATGTTTCCTACCTGTGGTGCGGTGGCTGTGATCGTCGGGATAGCTGTGCGCGGCGCCGGGAACACGGCGTCGCTGGTAGACCGCGAGCGTGGAGCGAATCGATGTGATCGCCTTCCGGGTCCGGCCAGAGGTCATACCCACCATGAGGACCAGGGCCAGCTCCGTGAGAACACCCACACCCGCTACACCGCCGTCGCCCGGCTCCATCTCATCCCCGGCCTCGGGCAGAAGAAGCTGGCCAAGCTCACCGCCAAGGACGTCCGTACCTGGCTCAACCAGCTCCGCACCACCTGCCAGTGCTGCTCGCGCGGTATCGACGCCCGGCGGGATCACGCTCCCTGCTGTGCCACCGGCCGGTGCCGCCGCAAGCTGCTCTCGCCGCCGACGCTCACCTACGTCCATGCCGTGCTCAAGTCCGCCCTGGAGCACACCGTTCGCGAGGAGGAGATCCCGCGCAACGTCGCCCGCAACGTCCGCACCGGCACACCCCGTCCCCGACGCTTCGAACCCCTTACCGCCGACGAAGCCCGCCAGTTCCTCAGAGCCGCGCGCGGGCACCGGCTCCATGCCCTGTTCGAGTTGGCGCTCCACACTGGACTCCGCAAAGGTGAACTGCTCTGCCTCCGCTGGGAAGACCTCGATGTCGCCCGAGGCACGGCTGCCGTCCCCCGCACCTTGCAGCGCACGAGCACAGGCGGACTCACCACGTTGCCCACCAAGACCCGAGCCTCCGAGCGCCGCATCGCCCTCCCCGCCCGCTGCCTCCAGTCACTGAGGCACCACCACGAACAGCCGCAGCGCGAGCGTGAGGCCGCAAGCACCACGTGGCGGCGCAAACCCGGGGGCGGGGCGGTCGAGGTGTCATCGGTGGTGTGGCGCGGCGGGGATGTACCCATCTCCGCCGTGCCAGTACTCACCGTCGCCGATACAGGTCCTCTGAGTACCTCAGGAACGATTCTAGCCTTTCCACCATTCCTGAAATTCCCTCCTTACCCCCAGGAGGGGGAGGCATGTATTTCACGAAGCCCTCCATCTCCTCAGGGTACTCAAAGTCCGAATACAACTCCTCAATGGCGTCGAACAATTGCTGCTCGCTCAAGCCTCCCTGATAGAGCCAGGCAAGCGAGAGATAGATCCACACGGCGGACAGCTCGCGGGAGTCACCCAAATCCTCAGGCGAAAGGTCCGGAAGATCCCCGGATCGGATATCCTCCTGGAGAGCGAGCGCCCACCTTTCCTCTACCTCAGCCAGCGGGCGGCCGGCCTGCATTTTGTGCAGGTAAATCTGCACGATGGCAGGATCATCCAACCACCCCCAACGCTTCCCGTAAGCGACTTCCCTGGTCGTCAGATCCACTCGATCCACAATAAAGCTACCGGGGATCTTGAACCTAGCCATCGCGTTCATCGTTTGTTTGGGATTCCGTTCATCGATCCTCCATTTACGAATCTTTGATGAGTGATCAGGTTTCCACTTCCGCCGCGCTCAACTAGCCACTCGAAGCGCCCAGCTTTTCCGTTCATCTCTCCCGGCATCTGCACCAACAAGCGCTCCACTCCATCGCCACCAACAAGTCGAGTGGTTACACCCTTAGTTGCGATATCACCGACAACGAAATCTGCCGCTCTGTGCCCAGCATCCCTCTTCAGCCCGGACCCATACCCCTTGGCATTCTGGATGATTTCCTGCGCTTCCGCAGGGCCGACACCACACCACGGTCCACTGTTGTGAACGAGTACTGGCGTCTCGCCCGCCAGCACATAGTACGTGTGGACGTCCTCGATGGTCAGGTCATGAGTGATCTGCGGCTTGGTGAAGTGGCGCACGGTCGCGACCTCCACCTGGCGTCCGTCACTGGTGCGCAGTGTCATGCCCGGCTGTAGGTCGCCAGCGTCCAGCCAACGTCGCTCCGACGGGGACCAGAACGGGTGCGTGGTCGTAGCGATCAGTGGCTTGTGGACGTCGCCACTCTTTTTGTCCTTTATCGTGAGAGCGATGAAGTCTTTGTCGTCCTTGGTGAGGATGGTTCTGACGACCTCATGAGTGACCGTCTTTCCGGTATCCGGGTCCGTGGCCAGGACCACATCATCGACTGTCACGTCCTCGATGTTCTTATGCGTCCCGTCCGCGAGGAGAACCTGAGTCCCATCCGCAAAACTATGTGTGCATCCCGCTCCCTGCCGAATCTTGTTCAGCGCCGTAGCTGCTTCGCCGGCGAGCAGGATAGGCACAAGTTCTGCTGCTTCTTTCATCGCTTTGTAGGCGCCGGCATCCACGCCGCACTCATGGCTGTGCGTGACGCAATAGGTCGCTGCGATTTCCTTTGCCTTGGCGAAGCTGCCGCCGTTTGCGACGTAGGAAAACGCCTTACGGCATGCAGTACGCCCGAAGCACGCCATCGCTGTCCGGTCACCGTCGCCGACCTGGGCGTCCCAGTAGCCGCCGTACTGGGTGGTGCCACCCATGTCGAACCAGACGATACGAAATCGGTCTTCGTTCCAGCCGTTTTCAGGGCGCGGCAGATAGGACATCAACTCTGACTTGGTCGTGGTGGTTCGACCGGTACTGCTGGCGCTGTTCTTGCTGCAGGTGTAGTAGCAGCCGCTGGGTCCGGTGCCGCCGCGGGGAACTCCGACGTTGCTGCCGTGGTTTCCGGAACGGGGGTGGGGTTCGCTGTGGCCGGTGCCGTCGTCAATCCACGTGCCTGCTGGGTCACTGAGGGTGACGGGGTTGTTGTCGGCGTAGGCGTAGCCATTGATGGACTGTGGGTCGGAGAGGTCCATGAGCGGGTCGACGCTGATGAACCGGCCTGTGGTGGGGTCGTATTCGCGTGCTCCGAGGTGGGTGAGGCCGGTGGTGGCGGTGTCGTCGGTGCCTCCGATGTAGCCCTTGGTGCCTGGCCAGGTGCCGGTGCTGTTGCCCCGGTTACCGCCGAAGGGCAGGGTGCGGCGCTGAGAGAGTGCCAGGTCGGCGACGCCGATAGCGAGTTGGCCGGTGCCGAGGTGGTCGGCGACGGTGATGGTGATCTTGCCGTCGTCCGACTGGACGGCCTGGCTTCCGCTGCCGAGGTCGATGTAGCGGGTGGCCTTGGGTGTCGTTGCTCCCTTGGCCAGGACGAGTTCGGTGTTTCCGATGTAAAGGGTGGTCTCGTTCGGGCCGCGGGCGATGAGGCGGTTGCCGTCCGCGTCGTAGATGTATTCGGTGACCTCGTCGGGCTTGTTGGGCACGGGCTGGGTCACCTTGGCGAGTCTGCCTTCGGCGTCCCAGTCCAGGCCCTGGGTGTCGCCGGAGATCGTCCGGCCGGTGGTGTTGCCGGTGAGGTCGTAGGAGTAGGCGGTCTTGGCGGTACCCGTCGGGCCGCTTTGGTTGACTTCCGTCAGGGTGTGGGGCTGCGCGGTGCCGGGCGGCGGGTAGGTGTAGGTCCGCTGGACGTCCTTGCTGGTGTCACCGGCGATGTCATGGAGTGTTTCGGTCTTGCGGCCGCCGGTCTTGTCATAGGTGTAGGAGTGCCAGTACGGCGCGACGGTGCCCAGCGAACCGGCCCGTGGGGCTGTCTCGCAGCTGGTGTCGCCTTCGGTCCATGCCTCAGTCAGACAGCGCAGGTAGTCGTAGGTGAAGCACTGGTTGTCGGTTCCGGCGCGGGAGACGTCGGTGACGGACAGGACGTTGCCCGTCTGGTCATAGTGGTAGGTGTTCTGCCGGTCGACGCCCGCGACGCCGTAGCGGTCGACGCGGGAGGTGGCCAGGCGCTGGGTGCCCCATTCGTAGGTGTTGGTGACCCAGGCTTCCTTCGCTCCGCTCGCGGTGGAGTGGTAGCTGTATTGGAGCGGCTTGCCGGTCAGTGAGTAGCTGGTGACGTCTGTCTGGAAGCCGTCGCCGAGGAGGGTGATCGGGCGGAGGGTGTCATCGTAGGTGTAGGCGTAGCCGCCGCCGGGAAGGGAGCCTGCCGCGGAGTAGGACACACCGGCGACCAGGCCGGAGGGCTTGTAGCTGGTGCCGGCCTGGTAGGTGCCGGCCAGGCCCTTGTTCTCAGTGGTGTCCGGGATCGTGACGGAGGTGCGCTGGGGCCGGTAGAGCCGGTCGTACAGTGTGACCTTGCTCGTATAGGCCGCGCCGTTCACGTAGCGGGTGGCGGAGGCCGGCTGTCCCTTTGCGCCGGCGACCGTGTCGTAGGTCCATGCGGCGCGCAGCAGGCCGGTGGCGTTCTTCTCCCGCAGTTCGGTCTGGCGTCCGAGTTGGTCGTAGGCGTGGTAAAGGACCGTGTCGCCGGGGTTTTTGGTGGTGGTTGTGGTGGTGGTGATGCGGCCGCGGTCGTCGTATCTGGTGTCGGTGGCTCCCTTGTCCGGGGCGACGGTCCTGGTCTGACGGCCGAGCAGGTCGTACTCGTAGGTCCACGCGTTGCCGGCCGGGTCGGTGACCTTCGTCATATGGTCGGCGAGGTCGTACTTGTAGCTGGTGGTGTCGTAGGCGGCGCTGGCGCTGCGGGTGTGGTGCTGGCGCAGTTCGGTGGTCTGCCCGCGCACGTCGGTGAGCGTGGTGGTGGCGGTGCCGCCCTGGGGTGGGATGACGGTGGTGCGGTCGCCGCCGTAGATGGTCTGGGTGATGCCCAGGACTGTGCCGCCGTCGCCGTTGCCGGCGATGTTCCTGGACTCGGTTTCCCGGCCCAGGCCGTCGTAGGTGTGCCAGGTCTGCGTCTCCACGCTCAGGGCCTTGGCGGGCGGGAACAGTACGCGGCTGGGTGCGGTGGCGGTGTAGTAGGTGGCGAAGGTTTTGGCGACCTGGCCGCGTTCGTCGTAGAACGTGTCGGCGATGAGGCTGCCGCCGTTCGGCCCGGTGTCCTGGGTCTGGCGGGCGCGCAGCAGCCCGTCGTAGAGCGTGTAGGACGGGATCTGGCCGCCGTTGTTGTTCAGCGTCAGGGTGCGTACCGTGGCTGGTTTGCTGTCCTCGATGAAGTAGTCGAAGTCGTAGGTCGGGGCCTGGTCGGTCTTGCGGTCGGCGAGCCAGATCTTGTCGCTGCGTCCAAGCGCGTCATAGGTGTAGGCCGTGACCTTGCCGTTGGTGTCCTCCTCCGCTGTGGGCTGGCCGCGCAGGGGGTCGAGGGTGGATGTGGTGGTCTGTGCGGTGGTCGTGTCGGCGGCCTGGGCCGGTGGAGTCTTGGTGGTGACGGTGGTGGGGAAGCCGGTGGCCGGCGTGTAGGTCGTGGTGCTGGTCAGGCCGTCTGTGCGCGTACTGCGGACGGGTGTGCCGGCTTCAGTGGCGGTGACGTCCGCGGTCAGGTCGGTGACGGTCAGCGGCCGCCCGTAGGAGTCGTAGGTGGTACCGGTCTCCAGGTAGGTGGCCGTGGTGCCATTGTGTTTGCTGAGGGTGGCGGTTGCGGTGATGTCGCCCTTCGTGGGCGCGCTGTTGTAGGCGCCGCCGTCGTAGGCGGTGCGTACGTCCGACAGGACGTCCTTGGCCCGGTCCGGGGTGGTCGTGCAGTCTGCGCCCACTGTCTCCGTGCGGGAGACGAGCGTGAGTATGTTGGCGCTGGTGTTGGTGGCGTAGGTGATGCGGGTGCAGGTGTTGTCGGCGACCCCAGTCTCGCCGTTGTCGGCGGTCTGGGTGAGTCTGCCGGCGACCGTGTCGTACTTCATGGACTTGGAGGCGATGCGCCAGTCGGTGCCCGCGCCGTTGTCCAGCGAGGTGAACGTCTGAGTGTTCGCGGTGCCGGTGAAGTTGGATGTCACCGTGCCCCAGGACCGCACCTTCTTGCCGGTCTCGTAGTGCCAGGGCCGGTTGACGGTCTTTGCCAGCACCTTGCCGCCGGGACCGGAGTAGGTCTCCGTCCGGTACTGGAAACCGGCCGCGGACTCGTGGTCGGCGATCGGGTCGCCTTCACCGGCCCCCAGCGTGACATTGACGGTTTTGGTGCCGCCGGAGGAGTCCTTGCGGTCGCCGTCCATACCGCGCAGGAAGTAGCTGTCCTGCTGGGTTTTCATGGCGGCGCTGCCGCCCTGGCCGCCGGTTTTGACCCGGACGTGGCCGTAGCCGCGCCACTGCGACCAGGTCTTGTTCTTCTCCTTGGTCAGGCCGTCGTCATCGTCGTAGTGCCAGGCCCCGCCGTCGAGATACTCGTAGGCGGTGACGGCGTCCGGGGCACCGCCGGTGCGGTCGGTGGCGGTGACGGAGGTGACGACGTACTTGTTGAACCAGTGCCGCTCGGGATCTTCGGTGTCCGTGCCGCCCAGCATCTGCGGGAAGCAGCGGGTGGTGTTGGTTTCGGGTGTCGGCAGGCTGTCCGCCTTGCAGGCCGGCTCCGAATAGTTGACGTCCGTCTCGCCGCCGTACTCGTCGCTGATCGTGGACAGCCGTGCCTTGACGAAGGGTGCGTAGCCGTCGCCGGTCTTGTCCAGCCGGTTCTCCAACTGGGTGTAGGCGAACGTAGTCGGCGGCAGAGTGATCGGGGTGGCGGCGGTGTGGCCGGTGTGCTGCACCGAATCGAGGAGCAACTGGTAGTCGACGTCCGCCTGGCCCCAGCGGTGGGTCAGCTTCCAGGAGTCGACCGGGCTGTAGGCACCTGCGTTGAGGACCTGGGTGGAGATGCCCGTGAGGCGCTTACGGGTCCAGAACGTCGGCGAGTAGCTCGCGTCACAGTCCGTGTCCGCCTCGCAGTTCATGTCCCACGGCGTGTCGTACCAGTAGAACGCGTCCTTGGAGATGGACGAGCAGTCCGTCGCGCTGTCGGGCAGGCACCGCTCGGAACTGGTGAAGTCGACCTTGGCCAGCGGCTTGGCGCTGTAGACCTGGTCCCATCGCACGCCGTACTCGATACGGTCGAGGTAACCGCCGCGCGTGTAGCGGGTGTCGTCTGTCTTCTTGAGGTTCCGCCCGTAGGAGTTCTCTTCCTTGTCGTAGTAGTAGGCGATGGCGTTGCCGTGCGTGCCAATGACATAGTCGAGGTTCCACCGCCAGGCCTGCCGGCACCAGGAGTCGGCAAAGGCAGCGGCGTGGCAGGGCTCGCCGGCGTCATTGCCGTAGACAGGGACGGTCCAGGTGGAGTCGGTGGTTTCCTTGCCCGCCGCCCAGCCTTCCAGCCGGTTGTAGCCGAAGTAGTACCGGGTGCCGTCCGCGGTCGTGACACGCCAGTACTCATTGTCATCGTCGCCGTTGCCGCGGGCCGTCTCCGTCAGCCGCGCGACGCGCGTGCCGTCATCGTCCTTCAGCCGCCACTCGTCATCGCCGACCGGGACGAGTTCGCCGCTCTTGCCGTTCAACGAGATGTAGGCGTTGTCGTAACCCCAGCACAGATCGCCCGGCTTGCTGACACCGTTGTCCGCTTTCTGCCCGTCATCCGCGCACGGCTTGTAGCGGCGCTCGATGAAACCCGGCGAAAGATCGAACCCGTCACCGACCCACGAGGACTGGTTGTTACTGTTCCCGGTGCGCCCGTCGATCCCTCCGGAGGAGTACGACAGCCCCACGCTCGGCGACAGGCCGCCCGGGACCGCCGGTACCGGAATGCCGTAGGACCAGCCGAAGGAACCGGAGTTCAGACTGGTGCTCCAGGTCGACGACGCCGACAGCGGAGTCGCCTTGTAGTCACCGGTCTTCCCCGAGTCGTCGGCAACCACGGCCAGCACCGTCGGGCTGCCGGGCCTGACGGACACAGCAGACGCGGTGAGTGTCTGTGCCTCGGTGTCGTTGTCCGAAGCTACGGGTGCAGTGGTGCGGCAGGCGTCCTTGGCAGGTGAGGTCAGCACGCAGGCGGGCAACTCGACCAAGGTGAGGCGGGAAGCGTAGGAGCCACCGAATGCCTGCGCGAAGGACGAGTAGTCGACGGTGGCGCCGACCGAGCCCGCCGCGTCCTGGTCCTGGGCCTCAAGAGTGACCAGCAGCCCGTCGATGCCTGCCTTCCGGGACGCGTCCTGGCCCAGCACACGGGCCTCGACGTGACCGCCGGTGGCGGACTTCACCCGCTTCGCGGGGGTGGTCAGTTCCAGTGGCAGCCCCTTGGCCTTTACCGGATCACCCGCCTTGGCCTGCGGCTCCTTCAACGCCACCACGGCGGAGCCGGTCGCAGGCCACGCTGCCTTCGGCGCCTCGTGTGGCGTACGCGGGCCTTTCATGACCTTGCGGGGCTTGGCCTTGATGGCAGCGCCGGCAGTGACCGGCTTGTCCGGGTCCGTTACCGCCGGGCGGCCCCTGCCCGCCGCATCAGCGACGGGCGCGGAGGCCACCGCCTGCAACAGTGTGGCGATCAGGACTGCCGAGACGCCCAGCGCGACTCTTCGCCGCTGGACGGCAGCGCGGCGTGCTCGCGATATGCCGTACATGCTGGATCCGATCCTCATCAACAGGCGCTCACCCAGGGGTGGACGCGGGACATAAGACGGGGAGAAGGAAGGGGGCTGCGCCGGGTTCCGGGCCGGGCGCACCCTGTGGTTTTCGGTCAGCCGCCGGGGACTTCGGTGGGCACGTCGAACCAGTTGGTGGCCAACTCGGCGATCTGGGCGTCGGTCAGTGCGCCCTGGAACGTCCATACGTCGTCCACCAGGCCGGGGAAGTAGCCGCCGGCGCTGCTGCCGGTGCCGCTGCGGCCGATCTGCAACGACGTGGCCTTGAACGACAGCACGTTCTCCGCCCAGGAAACCTGATCCGTGCAGGTGCTGCTGTCACTCGTGCCATCGCCGTCGGCGTCCGTGCAGGCGACTTCGGCCAGGCTTCCGTTGACGTAGAGGCGGGCCTCCTTGGTGAAGCCGTCGTAGACCAGGGCCAGGTGGTTCCACTCGCGGGCGTCATAGAACCCGCTGTTGTCGACCTGCACCACGGTGGCATCCGCCGTGTCCTTGTCCGCCACGGACAGTTGCCAGCGCCCAGGGCTGTTCTCCGGATCGGTGGCATCCGGCACGAACCGGACCGTGAAGGCGCTGCGCGCGCTGCCCTCCGCGCCGGCCAGGGCCACCGCGCCATCGGGCATCGCCGCGGCCTGCGCCCAGGCCGTCAGCGTGAAGCTGCCGGAGGTGTCCACCGGCATGCTCTTGGCGGAGGCGTAGCCGGTGATGCCGTCGAGTTCCATGGCACCGAAGTCGATGAATCCCGCGTCCGACTTCTTGGCGCCACCGTTCAGCGTGAGGACGTTGCCGGTGCCTGCGGCATCCGGGACAGTCACCGGAGCCGTACCGGCGGTCTCCTCGAACTTCCAGCGGCTCTTGACCAATGGGCGCTGTTGGAACATCTGCTGCACCTCGACCGCGGAAACCGGCCGGTCCAGCACCCGGACGTCGTCGACCGTGCCGGGGAAGAAGTACTGCGTCGCTCCGCCGAAGTTCCCTGTACCGATGTACATCGACTCGGCCGCATAAAAGGGGCTGGTCTGTGTGACCGAACCGGCCTTGACCCCGTTCACATACAGCGTGAGCGTGTCGCCCTCGGTGTCGTGCACGCCGACCAGATGCGTCCACTCCCCGGCCCGCGCCTTCGTACCGGAGGCCGGGAGTGCGCGGACGATGCTCGCATCCGTTGTGTCCGCCGTGTACTGGGCGAATGTCCACTGCTGCGAGGCGGCGGAGTAGTACAGCTCCATCCCGGGCCGTTCCTTGCCGGCCTGCGTCACGACCACGCCGCTTTCAGCAGCCAGGCTGTCCAGTTTGGCCCAGGCGGAGACAGTGAAGCTCCGGAAGGTGTTGATGTGCGGGGCGCTGGTCCGGCCGATCTTCCCGTAGCCGGTCGCGCCGTCGAAGTGCGTGGCTTTCCCCGCCATACCCGGTACTCCTGTGGTGACGGCACCGTGGTATTCCGCCGGGAAGACTCCGCCGTAGCCGGCGATCTCGGTGGCGTCGGGTTCCTCGTCCAGGTGGAACACCGCGGTCGCGGGCGGCCCCGGGTCTCCGACGGTCTCCTTCGCGTACAACGCGCTGACCTCGTTGCCGGCGAGCGGTCGGCTGAAGATCTGCACTTCGTCGATGGCACCGGGGAGGAAGTTGCCCGGCGTCCCGCTGTAGGAGCCGGCGCCCAGCCTCAGACCACGGCGAGCGTTCCACGGGGTGGACCAGCTCTTCTCGCCGACCAGTTGTCCGTCGACATACAGTCGCAGCAGGTCAAGGGTCGCATCGTAAGAGCCTGCGACGTGCGTCCACTTGCCCACCGTGATCGGTGCGGGCGTAGCGGCCTTGGCCATGACCGAGGTGGCATCAGCGGAGTCCGCGGAATGCTGGTTGAACACCCAGCCGTAGGTCAGGGAGTAGTAGAGCTCGAAGCCCGCCATCACGTTGCCGGGCTGGGTGGCCACCACCGCCGAACGGGTGGGCTGCTGGTCGAACTTCACCCACGAGGACACGGTGAAGCCCTGGGTGGAATTGACCGGGGAGAGGTCCGTGTCGGCGTAGCCGTCCGTACCGTTGAACCGCACCGCCGTGCCCGTGACTCCCTCCACTCCGGATGTGGTGCCGCCCAGCAGTTTCAGTGTGCGCGGCGGAGTGGAGCCGGTCGCCTTGCTCGCGCCGGCGTCTTCGTCCAGCTGCCAGGTCGCACGGTCGGGCTGTCCGGCCTTCACCCGGTAGAAGTAAGTATGGGTCTCACTGCCGTTACCCGCCGAGTCGAATGCCTTTGCCGTGATGAAGTTGATGCCTGGCTTGGAAGGGAGCACTTTGGCGATCTGCGGAGCCCCGCCCGACGTCTTGATCGTGTTATCCGGGCTCGGATCGCCGTTGATGCCGTACCAGTACGTCGTCACATCCGAGTTCACCGCGTCGATGGTGAACGAACCGTACTGTCCGACCCCGTCATACCAGGGACCATCGGGATCCGCCGGGTCCGATTCCGGATACTCGCCCGAGCTGATCCTCGGCGCCGCGGGCGCGTTCTTGTCATAGACGAAGTAACACGCTGTTGCGTCTCCCGCATACGACCACGGCGAGTACTGCGCCCCGTCATAAGCGCGGGCATACCAGTTGATCGACTTGCCCTCCGGGATTGTCGACGGCAGGCTGATCTTGAAAGTCGACCCTGACGCCTTGAACGATGTCCGCGCGGGGCTCCATGTACCGCCGTCCCATTTCGCCTGGAACTGCACCGCGACGCTGTCCCCGTCCGGGTCGGTGACATTGTTCGCATAGATCAGGCCGAGGCTCCGCACCCGGGCGGCCGACGACGGCTTCTTGCAGGTGCCGCCGTAGACCATCGTCAACTGCGACATCCTGATCTGAGCCGGCGGACGGTTGTACTTCACCCGCAGGAACGCCTTGTCCGAAAACCGCTTCCACGCATCGGCGTCTTCCTCGTTGGCCGCCCTCAGGCCGAACGTCATCGTGGAGTCCTTGCTGTTCGCAGCCGCCTGCACCGCGGACTTGACATTGAACTCGGCGTCCTTGGCCGCACAGCCCGAATATCCGTACGCGAACGACTCCGACGCCAGCTGTTTGATCCAGAAGCCGGCTGCCTTCTGACTGTTCCACGTAGTCGACGAGGAGATGTCCTTCGTCTGCCACAGCTCCACCGTCCGCGCGTCACAGGACGCCGACCAGGTGTTACGCACCACGAATTCCGCCGACAGGATCGACCGCCCCGCGAACGCGGACACCGGAATGCGGTAGAAAAGGCGCTTGGTGTCGTTCGGCTTGCAGTACGACCAGTTGCAGTAACCCATTCCGGCGTCGGATTCCCCGTTGAACTTCCACTGCGGCGACGACGCCCAGTACTCCGACGCCATCGTCCACGCCGACGCCCGAGGCGAATACCACTGCGGGTCGATGTACACGGGATAGGTGGTGTCCTCGCCCTTCAGCACACCGGCATCCGGAGTCAGCACCACCTCCTTCTGCCCGGCAGACACCTCCACCTCCACCGGCGCCAGCTTGCCCGACTCCCCCGCACCCGGCTGCCCCGCCGCGTCCTCAGCCGCCTGCAGTCCGGCCGGCTTACCAGGCGCCGCTGTCGACGACCGTGCCGTGCCCGCAGCCCCCGAACCCGGGCTGGAGTCCCACATCATCGGCTTCGGCGCCTCGAAAACAGCGCCCTGGGCCCCCGCGTCGAGCGCCTGCAGGCCACCGTCCGGAGTCTCTTCGACGGACAGGCCCTGCGCCGACAGCTTCAGCCGCAGCTCGGCCAGTTCAGGACTCGCCGCGGCTGCGGCCGTCTTCACCACCAGCAGCTGGGTGAAACCGTCCGCCTGGGCCGTCATCCGCAGATCCACGTCCGGAAGCACCGACCGATAGGTCGCCACCGCCCCCGTAACCTCGGGCTCGGGCAGCGGGGTGGGCCACGACAGGCTCAGCTCCCGCCCCGCACGCCACACCCGCACCAACGGGGCCGCGCCGCCGCCGGAGAACTCCACCCCCATCGTCGACACCTTGGGAGCGACCCTGCCCGACCCGGTCACCACCAGGTCAGAGTCGATGCGCTGCCAGCCACCCGCCACGCGGGCCCAGACCGGACGCACATACTCACGCGCCTCCAGGTTGCCGTCCGGCATCGCGAAGACCTCACTGGCCTCACCGCGCAGCGCCGCAACCTCCACCGGCTCACCGGACTTCGCAGCCTTCGCCAGCGCATCAGCCTCCGACAGGCCACCGGCATCATCGGCCGGTGACGCGCTCCGCAGGCCCGGCGAGGCCGCCGCATCGGCCGACGCACTGGTGGCCAGCGCAGGCACTGACCCGACAGCCAGGACCAAACCCAGCAGAACCCCGATCGCCCTGGGTCCGCCCCTTAACCGGCTCCACATTCCCGCCACACCCTGCCCACAGAGGCCTCACAGCTGACTGCAGTAACCAACCCCGCACACCAACAGCAGGTCAACAGACAGGAAAGCATCGATGACGTGACAAGTCTGGCTTCGCACTTGTGGTGATCGTTACGTTTACCGGTGATTGCACGGACTTTGTTAATCATCAAGCAAAGAAGTGCACCCAGTTGTCCCCCGACCGTCAACTTCTACCGCCAGGCACCTTCCACCTTCCAAATGTGGTCATTGGGTTTGATCCGGGCAATCATGAAATCCGGGTGCTGACGGGAGAGACGGGGATGGTTCATCCACTCATGCCGCGACATTCACCTTGGCGGACAAGCCACGAATCACGGGACTGCACACGGGGCGTTCGACAGGCGAGGGCCTCAACCGGGCCATAGCGGGTGGTGTCGCACGTCGTCGTCCGATCAGGATGACCGCGTCGCGCGCTTGGCAATAGTGAGGACGCCGCCGCGCTTGAGGGGCGGCCCACCACGCCGGCTGCCCCGTGTCCTGCAGGGCATGGGCGGCGCGATCGCATCTCCCACCTCGCTCGCGCTCATCACCACGACGTTCCCCGAAGGCCCGGAACGCAACAGGGCGTTCGGCATCTTCGCGGCAGTCTCCGCGGGGGGCGGCGCCGTCGGGCTCTTGGCTGGCGGACTCCTCACCGAGTGGCTCAACTGGCGCTGGGTGCTCTTCGTCAACGTACCCATCGGCATCCTCATCGCGGTGCTCGCACCGCGCTACATCAACGAGTCCGAGCGACACCCGGGGCGCTTCGACCTCACCGGGGCGACTACCTCGACACTCGGCATGGTCGCCCTGGTCTACGGGTTCATCAGGGCGGCATCCGATGGCTGGCGGGATTCGCTCACGCTCGGCGCGTTCGGCGCGGCCGCGGTGCTCCTTGCCGCCTTCCTGTTTGTAGAGACCCGCGCCAAGGAACCGATCACCCCGCTGCGGATGTTCGCCAACCGCAACCGCTCAGGCACATACGTGATCATGATCAGCCTCGCCGCAGCGATGTTCGGCATGTTCTTCTACATCGTGCTGTTCGTACAGAACGTGCTGAGCTACTCCCCCATCCGTGCCGGCCTGGCCTTCCTGCCCGTCACCGTCGTCATCGCGTTGGGCGCGGGGATATCGCAGCGACTACTGCCGACGTTCGGTCCCAAGCCGTTCCTGATCACCGGCGCCACTCTCGCCGCCATCGGACTGGCCTGGCAGTCGCTGATCGACTCAGGTAGCTCCTACGTCGGCGGAGTGCTCGGCCCGATGCTGATCTTCGGCTTCGGCATGGGGCTCAACTTCGTAACCGTCACCGTGACCGCCGTATCCGGCGTCGCCCCCCACGAGGCGGGAGCGGCCTCCGCCCTGCTCAACGCGACCCAGCAAGTGGGCGGTTCACTCGGTCTGTCCATCCTGACCACCGTCTTCGGCTCGGCCAGCCGCGACGAGGCGACCAAGTAGGCAGCGTCGTTCATGGCCGAGGCATCACTCGAACAGAAGGCTGCGTTCGCCAAGACCCACCAGCTGCCGGCCCCGTGGAGCCACGAAGTCCTCGCACACGGCATCTCCACGGCCTTCATCCCGGCCGCCGCCATGGCCGTCCTCGCACTCGCCGTCGCCGCTGCCGTCATACGCGTCCGCAAGAGCGACCTGGAGGCCCTCAGCGGCACGGGGGGCGCCCCGGCCGTGTAACCCCCGGCGGTCCCCCGATCACGGCACCCGTGACCGAACACCCCGTCCACCACGGGTTCGTCGGCCTACGGGCGTCATGCGGCACCCCCAGCCCCGGGGATGGGCGCCCCCGGCCATGCCCGTCATGGTTGCCGCATGACGTCACGCCATCGACGCCAATCGGAACCTGATAACGCACGTTGGAACGCCACCGGACGCGACGATTGTGAACATCGCGCTCCCGCACATTCAAGACGCGCTCAAGTTCAGCACCACAGACCTCACCTGGGTGGTCAGCGCCTACACGCTCACCTTCGGCGGCCTGCTGCTGCTCGGCGCCCGGGCCGGTGACATCCTCGGCCGCCGCCGGGTGTTCATGGCCGGCATCCTGCTGTTCACCTTCGCCTCGCTGCTCGGCGGTCTCGCCCAGGAACCCTGGCAACTGCTCGCCGCGCGTGCCTTGCAGGGCGTCGGTGGCGCGATCGCTTCGCCCACCTCGCTGGCCCTCATCACCACCACATTTCCCGAGGGGCCGGAACGGAACCGGGCGTTCGGCGTCTTCGCCGCCGTGTCCGCGGGCGGCGGCGCCATCGGTCTGCTCGCCGGCGGCATGCTCACCGACTGGCTCGACTGGCGGTGGGTGCTCTTCGTCAACGTGCCGATCGGCATCCTGATCGCCGTGCTCACACCGCGGTTCATCAACGAGTCCGAACGGCACCCCGGACGCTTCGACATCGCGGGCGCACTGACCTCGACCCTGGGCATGGCCTCTCTCGTGTACGGCTTCATCCGCGCCTCGGAGGACGGCTGGCGCGACGGCCTGACCCTGGCGTCCTTCGGTGCGGCCGTGGTTCTGCTGGTGGCCTTCGTCTTCACCGAGATGCGGGCCAAGGAACCGATCACGCCGCTGAAGATGTTCGCCGACCGCAACCGCTCGGGCACGTATGTGATCATGTTGAGCCTGGCCGCGGCGATGTTCGGCATGTTCTTCTACATCGTGCTGTTCGTGCAGAACGTGCTGGGATACAGCCCGATCAAGGCCGGGCTTGCCTTCCTGCCCGTGACGGTCGCGATCGCCGTCGGGGCCGGTCTGTCGCAGCGGTTCCTGCCCTCGCTCGGCCCCAAGCCGTTCATGATCAGCGGTGCGACGTTCGTCGTCATCGGGCTCACCTGGCAGACCTTCATCAGCCCCGACAGCTCCTATCTCGGCGGGATCCTGGGCCCGATGCTGGTGTTCGGCTTCGGCATGGGTCTCAACTTCGTGACGGTGACGGTCACGGCCGTCTCCGGCGTCGCCCAGCACGAGGCGGGCGCAGCGTCCGGGCTGCTCAACGCCACACAGCAGGTGGGCGGTTCGCTCGGACTGTCCATCCTGACCACCGTCTTCGGCTCGGCGAGCAAGGACGAGGCGGCGAAGCAACTGCCGAAGTTCCTCGCCGACGGCTCGCCCGCGCAGAAGGCGGAGTTCGCCAAGACCCAGCAGTTGCCGGCGCCTTGGGGGCACGAGGTGCTCGCGCACGGCATCTCGACCGCGTTCATACCCGCCGCCGCGATGGCCGCACTCGCTCTGGTCACGGCCTGGTTCGTGATCAAGGTGCGCAAGAGCGACCTCGAAGCCCTCTCCGGAGTCGCGGGCCCCGGAATCGGCTGAGCCGGAACGCTCCCCGCAAGACCGCGGATGGCCGGGCCCAGCCCGGGGGACGGACGGTGAGGGCGACGGTCCGGCCATCCGCATCACAGCCGCCAAGACCGAGAAGAAGAACACCAGCACCACGAACACCGTCACCACACCCCCTGCCCCACACAGAATCTCCCGACCGCGCGTACCCACACGTCGCACAGCCGATGTCAGAACAACGCGCCGACATCACACAGAGTTCCCAGCAATCACGCAGGGTTTCCATCGACTGGAGTCGACCGCGGGTGTCAGGCCGCCGCCACCCAGTCCGGAAGCGTCTCCGCACGCTCCAGCCACTCGGTCGGCGGCGTCCCCGCCTTTCCGGCCGCCAGCACACCGCCCACGATGGCGCAGGTGGTGTCGACATCCCCGCCGACCTGGGCAGTCGCCCAGAACGCCGTCTCGTAGTCACCGAGCGCCCGAGCCGCCGACCACAGAGCGAAGGGGACGGTGTCATGGGCGGACGTGCGCCGTCCGCAACCCAGGACGGCGGCGACGGTGCCGGCGTCTCCGTAGTCGAGCATGTCCCGGGCGCGCCGCAGCCCCGCGCTCACGGCGCTCTTCGGCACGAGTGCCAGGATCCCGTCGAGGAGTGCCTCGGGGCTGGGCGGGCCGCCGGGAGCGGCGGCCCGGGCTGCGGCTGCGGCGACCGCCATGGCCCCGACGACGGCCTCGCGGTGTGGTGTGTGGTGTAAGCCGAGATCTCCGCCTGGTGGGTCGCCTGTTCCGGGTCGTCCGCGTACCAGGCGCCGAGGGGTGCGATCCGCATCGCCGCACCGTTGCCCCAGGATCCCTGTCCGTTGAAGAGCCCGGCGGCCAGCTCACGCCATTCGTGGCCCTCGCGGACGAGCCGCAGCAGGCGGTTGACCGCCGGTCCGTAACCGCGGTCAAGTCGTGGTGCTCGGCGAAGGAACGGGCGAGCGCGTCCTGGTCGATGCAGTGGTGCGCGGCGAGGACGGCGACCACGGAGCAGGCCATCTCCGTGTCGTCCGTCCATTGCCAGGGGCCGGGCGGCAGCTCACGGCGCGTCAGCAGCGGATAGTTCGCCGGTACGAAGAACTGGGAGCCGAGCGCGTCCCCCACGGCCAGTCCGCGCAGGCTGGTCAGGGCACGGTCCAGGCGGTCCAGGCGAGTGGAATCAGCGGTCATCGCCCAGCCCCTCTATCCGGTGATCCAATGCGGCAGCGGGTCCCGCCAACGCTCGAAGGGCCGGTCGAGCGTGTACTTGCCGTCATCACCGAGAACGAGCATGCGCATCTCCGCGTTCCCGGGGTTCGACAGGGATTCGAATTCCGCGACCGTCCAGTGGAACCAGCGCATGCAGAACAACCGCATGGCCAGGCCATGGGTCACCAGGAGCACGTTGGGCGGATGGTCCGGCGCCTCGAAGCTGCGGAACAGGCTCTCCAGGAAGCCCCCGACCCGGTCGTACACATCGGCGCCCGACTCGCCCTGCGGGAAGCGGAAGAAGAAGTGCCCGTACGCGTCGCGGTAGGTCTTCTGGAGGCGTACGTCGTCGCGGTCCTGCCAGTTTCCCCAGTCCTGCTCACGCAGTCGCGGTTCCTCACGCACCCGTATCAGCTCGGGGTCGAGGTGGAAGGCGCGGAGCGTCTCGTGCGTACGCCGGTACGGGGAGACGTACACGCTCACCCGCTCCCGGCCGAACACCTCCCGGATCCTCTTTCCGGTCTCCCCAGCCTGCTGCCAGCCGCGCTCGGTGAGCGCGAGGGCGTGGTCGGGTTCCCGCTCGTAGACGGAGTCATCGACATTGCCCGTCGACTCGCCGTGCCGGACCAGTACGATGCGCCGTGGTCGTGCCATGCCAAAACCCTAGATCGGGTGACGCCCGGCCGGGCAATCCGGAGCACCCCATACGGCGTAGGTCACACGAATCCGGCACCAGGGACCACTCAAGGCACACATTTCACAGCCTCGCATGTCAGACCGTCCACGTCGGCTCCAGTTCCACGATGTCGCCGGTGAGCGCCGCGACGTCTGCCTCGGTCTGTGCCCGCAGGGCCAGCCGTTCCACGCGTTCGGTGCGGTACTTGCCGTGCTCGGCGGCCGAGCGCCACATCGAAAGGACCAGGAACTCGTGCTCGGGGGCCTCGGCGAACATGCCACGGATCATGCCGGGCGAGCCGGCCATGGCGGGGTTCCAGACCTTCTCCTGCATCAGCGTGAAGTTCTCCACTCGTTCTTCGTGGATGCGGCAGTGGGCGACACGGATCAGGTCGGAGTCCGCGAACCTCGGTTCGAAGCCGGTCTTCACGTCGAAGCGGTACTCGAACAGCTTGGCCTGGCTGTCCTTGAAGGTGCCCGCCTGCGACGCCGCGAGACGGTCGTGGGAGCGGGCCATGAAGGAGTCGTAGAAGGCGCGGCTCTCCCAGAAGGCGAAGATGTGCGCCACGCCGGGCCGCCGCCGGCTCCAGCCGCCGCCCTGCCCGCGAAACCCCGGCTCCCCCAGAAGCCCCGCCCACTTTCGCTGCCCCCGCTCGAACCCGCGGCGGTCCACCACGGTGCAGCGAATCCACTTGACCAGCACCGCGCCATCGTAAGGCCATGGAGCGTGGCACCGGTCATGCTCCGCGAGAGATCACCCACGCACCGGCCCGCGGCCCATGGCACGATGGACAACGAACCTTGGCCATCAGGGAGTTGGGACAAGGCCCAGAGGGGGAAAGGGGAAGCCTGGTGAACGGCTTGAGCAAGGGGATCCGCAAGGTCGAGATCGCGTTGCAGTGGGATCCGAGCCCCATGGGGCAGCAGCCCACCGATCTCGACCTCATCGCCGCCGCATACGGGAAGGACGACCCGTACGGCACGCCGGATTATCTGGTGCACTTCGACAGCCGCTCCCCCGACGGAACGATCTACCTCAACCGGGACAGCGCGGACGGAAAGGGCTTCGGCTCGGACGAAGTCATGACGCTGGAACTCGACCGGCTCAACGACCGGTACGCGCGCGTGGTCGTCGGTGTCGTCATCCAGCAGCGAACCGCGGAGCGCGGGTTCGCCGGCGTCCTCAATCCTGCGGTGCGCATACGCGAGGGCTACACCGTCCTTGCCGAGGACGACTTCGCATCGGTTCCCGGGGCGACCGCGGCGACCGTCGCGGAGTTCGTCCGTGATGAGTCCGGCGGGTGGCAGTTCCAGCCCGGCGTCCATGGCTTCGAGGACGACCCCGCGGCCTTCAGCAGGACCATGGGCCGGCGCGGCGGCCCCGCAGGCCGACCCGAGTAGGGGCGGTGATCGCAGGAGTCCATGCCGGCAGCTCCCGGGCCGACCCGCGGTGGGGTGAGGCCACGCGGCGGGTCAGCCAGCTCGCGGGTGCCGGCGCCGTGGTCCGCCTGTACGTGGAGGTGACGCTGTCTCCTACAGCGTGTTGAACGCTCCGGACGGCCGGGGCTGGCCCGCATCCGGAAAGCTCGGATGACGCGTGCCGGCCCCGTGTCGAGCGAGCCTCTGTGACCGGGGGCGGCACAGGGCCCGGCGAGTATCGGGCGCAATGGCGTGGACCGGCGGCGGGCTCTGCGCCGTGCGCTACCGCGCGGACGCCGAGGCGTGGCGCTCGGCCGCGTCAAGGCGCGCATCCAGACCGGGTGGGTCGGCGTACCGCCGTGGCGTGGGCGGGCCGTGCGGCGCCGCCGGTCCCCGTGGCCAAGGCGCACCGGGTAGCGCGTCCGTCAACGCGGACGGTGCGGGGACACGCCGGACGGGACACGGGGGTGCCGCCCCGTCGCTGTGACGGGTGAGGGCCACGCGTGGTAGGTGGGCGGCGAAGGGGCGCCGACCCGCGGTCGACGCCCCTCACCTCACGGGATCAGCTGCAGCCGCTGGTCGAGCCACAGCCCTCGCAGATGTAGCAGGATCCGGCCCGCTGCATCTTCGTGCCGCAGGAGAAGCACAGCGGGGCGTCGGCCTGGATGCCCAACTGCATCTCCACCAGCTCGGCGCTGGTGTGTGCCTGCTTCGGGGCGGGCTGAGCCGCCTCGCCGCCGGCCTGTGGGGTGGACACGGCCTTCAGGTCGGTCTGGCGCGGCGCCGACTGGGCCAGTCCCTCGACGTCGACCTCGTCCTCGGACGACTCGTAGGAGCCGGTCTCCAGGTGACGCTGGCGCTCTTCGGCAGAGTGGATGCCGAGCGCGGAGCGCGTCTCGAAGGGCAGGAAGTCCAGCGCCAGACGGCGGAAGATGTAGTCGACGATCGACTGGGCCATCCGCACGTCCGGGTCGTCGGTCATGCCGGCCGGCTCGAAGCGCATGTTGGTGAACTTCGAGACGTACGTCTCCAGGGGCACGCCGTACTGAAGGCCTACGGAGACGGCGATGGAGAACGCGTCCATCATGCCCGCGAGGGTCGAGCCCTGCTTGGACATCTTCAGGAAGACCTCGCCCAGACCGTCGTCCGGGTAGGAATTGGCGGTCATGTAGCCCTCGGCGCCGCCGACGGTGAAGGACGTGGTGATGCCGGGACGTCCCTTCGGGAGGCGCTTGCGGACCGGGCGGTACTCGACGACCTTCTCGACCTTGGGGGCCTCCTCGGCCTTGGCCTCGGTCTTCTTGTCGTCGCCCTTCTTCTTCGCGGAGAGCGGCTGGCCGACCTTGCAGTTGTCGCGGTAGATCGCGAGCGCCTTGACGCCCATCTTCCACGCCTCGAAGTAGATCTCCTCGACCTCCTCGACGGTCGCCGACTCCGGCATGTTGACCGTCTTGGACAGGGCGCCGGAGATCCACGGCTGGATCGCGGCCATCATGCGGACGTGGCCCATCGGGGAGATCGCCCGCTCGCCCATGGCGCAGTCGAACACTTCGTAGTGCTGCTGCTTGAGGCCGGGGGCGTCGATCACGTTGCCGTGCTCGGCGATGTGGGCGACGACCGCCTCGATCTGCTCCTCCTGGTAGCCCAGGCGGCGCAGGGCCTGCGGGACGGTGCCGTTGACGATCTGCATCGAGCCGCCGCCGACCAGCTTCTTGAACTTGACCAGGGCGAGGTCGGGCTCCAGGCCGGTGGTGTCGCAGGACATCGCGAGACCGATGGTGCCGGTCGGGGCGATGACGGACGCCTGGGAGTTACGGAATCCGTTCTTCTCACCGAGGCGCAGCACGTCCTGCCAGGCCTCCGTGGCGGCGGCCCAGACCGGGGTGTCCAGGTCGTCCATGCGGATTGCCGCGCCGTTGGCGTCGGCGTGCTGCTTCATGACGCGCTTGTGGGCGTCGGCGTTGCGGGCGTAGCCGTCGTACGGGCCGACGACCGCGGCGAGTTCGGCGGAGCGACGGTAGGACGTGCCGGTCATCAGGGAGGTGATGGCGCCCGCCAGGGCGCGGCCGCCGTCGGAGTCGTAGGCGTGGCCGGTCGCCATCAGCAGGGCGCCCAGGTTGGCGTAGCCGATGCCGAGCTGGCGGAACGCGCGCGTGTTCTCGCCGATCTTCTGGGTCGGGAAGTCAGCGAAGCAGATGGAGATGTCCATCGCGGTGATGACGAGTTCGACGACCTTCGCGAAGCGCTCGACCTCGAACGACTGGTTGCCCTTGCCGTCGTCCTTCAGGAACTTCATCAGGTTCAGCGAGGCGAGGTTGCAGGACGTGTTGTCCAGGTGCATGTACTCGCTGCAGGGGTTCGAGCCGTTGATCCGGCCGGACTCCGGGCAGGTGTGCCAGCGGTTGATGGTGTCGTCGTACTGGATGCCGGGGTCGGCGCAGGCCCAGGCGGCCTCGGCCATCTTGCGGAACAGGGCTTTGGCCTCGACCTCCTCGATGACCTCGCCGGTCATCCGCGCGCGGAGGCCGAACTTTCCGCCCTGCTCGACGGCCTTCATGAACTCGTCGTTCACGCGGACCGAGTTGTTGGCGTTCTGGTACTGGACGGAGGTGATGTCGTCGCCGCCCAGGTCCATGTCGAAGCCCGCGTCGCGCAGGGCGCGGATCTTCTCCTCCTCCTTCACCTTGGTCTCGATGAAGTCCTCGATGTCGGGGTGGTCGACGTCGAGGATGACCATCTTGGCGGCGCGGCGGGTGGCTCCGCCGGACTTGATGGTGCCCGCCGAGGCGTCGGCGCCACGCATGAAGGAGACCGGACCGGAGGCGTTGCCGCCGGAGGACAGCAGTTCCTTGGAGGAACGGATGCGGGAGAGGTTCAGGCCGGCCCCGGAGCCGCCCTTGAAGATCATGCCCTCTTCCTTGTACCAGTCGAGGATCGACTCCATCGAGTCGTCGACGGACAGGATGAAGCAGGCGGAGACCTGCTGGGGCTGGGGCGTGCCGACGTTGAACCAGACGGGGCTGTTGAAGCTGAAGATCTGGTGCAGGAGGGCGTACGCCAGCTCGTGCTCGAAGATCTCGGCGTCGGCGGGCGAGGCGAAGTACTTGTAGTCCTCTCCGGCCTTCCGGTACGTCTTCACGATGCGGTCGATCAGCTGCTTGAGGCTGGTCTCGCGCTGCGGGGTGCCCACGGCACCACGGAAGTACTTGCTGGTAACGATGTTGACCGCGTTCACCGACCAGGAGTCGGGGAACTCGACGCCACGCTGCTCGAAATTGACCGAGCCGTCGCGCCAGTTGGTCATGACGACGTCACGGCGCGCCCACTCGACCTCGTCGTACGGATGCACGCCGGGGGTGGTGTGGATGCGCTCGATGCGCAGTCCCTTGGTGGCCTTGGTGCCCTTGGCTCGGGAACCTCGTGCCGGACCGCTCGCCGTCTCTGTCATGCCGCCTCCCTGTACGGGCTAAAACGCCCTGAAGTGCCCCGATGTTCCCGTGGCACGGTGTTCTGTCTTGTGTTGCGGGCTCCCAACACGCTGCCGCCCGCAACAGGTCTTCACTCGCCGCCGTCCGGCCGGATCCCGGACCCCCGTCCGCTCCGGCGCATCCTTCAGTCGGCGGCGTGGGCGGGCACGGGGACCTCGGCAGTCCCTCCGCGCCCGCGCTGGTCCTCCTGGCTCCCCGCTCCCGCGTCATCGTCGTCCGCGGCGGGGGCTCGCCTCGCTTCCCTGAGTTCGGCGATGGCGGCCTCGAAGTCCTCAAGCGAGTCGAACGCCCGGTAGACGGAGGCGAATCGCAGATAGGCGACGAGGTCGAGCTCCTGCAACGGGCCGAGTATGGCCAGCCCCACGTCGTGGGTGGTCAGCTCAGCGCTCCCGGTGGCCCGCACCGCCTCCTCGACCCGCTGGCCGAGTTGGGCGAGCGCGTCCTCGGTGACGGGCCGCCCCTGGCACGCCTTGCGTACGCCGTTGATGACCTTGGTACGGCTGAACGGCTCGGTGACACCGGACCGCTTGATCACCATGAGCGAGCACGTCTCCACGGTCGTGAAGCGGCGGGTGCAGTCCGGGCACTGACGGCGCCTGCGAATCGACGTGCCGTCGTCGGTCGTCCGACTGTCCACGACACGGCTGTCGGGGTGCCTGCAGAAGGGGCAGTGCATGATCTCCAACCCTCCTCACAGCAGACTCAAAGGCCCCGAAAGACCTCCTGGGCCCCTCGAAGCAGCCCCCAGCATAGGCGATCTCTCGGACATCGAAGACCCGGGGACCACAACTTGTGGGCAGCTGTAGCAATCCAACCACTAGATGTGGTGCCTGGCTCAATACATCGACACGCGCGCGTGTCGCATGTGTACCGCAGCGGGGGATGCGGAGATACCGTGGACGCCACGCGGAGGACGCGTGCGACTCCGGCACAGAAGGGGACCGGCTCCCGGTCGACGGGGCTCCGGATGGCAGACTGGGCGCGCAACCCACGAGGTCGTCGGCCCGGCGGTGAAGAGTACAACAATGAGCCCTTTTATCCGCCAGGTGCAGCGTTAGCCATACACCCAGACACGTGATCACGCTAAGCGAACCGCGATTTTTCACTCGAACGTGTGTTTGGCGCAACCTTTCGAAAGCAACTACCGTTGTCCAGCAGGGAGACCATCGAGAGGGGCCGACGTGACCACCACCGTAGACACAGCCACCATCACCGCCCAGGACCGCTCCCAGGGCCGAATTGAGCCGGTGCATGCGATGAACGAAGCCGCGAATCCAGAAGGGCACAAGCGCTCTCTGCCCGGCCGACCTCCAGGCATCAGGGCCGACAGCTCGGGACTCACCGACCGGCAGCGTCGGGTGATCGAGGTCATCAGGGACTCTGTGCAGCGGCGTGGCTACCCACCGTCGATGCGGGAGATCGGCCAGGCCGTCGGCCTGTCCAGCACGTCTTCGGTCGCGCACCAGCTGATGGCACTCGAACGCAAGGGCTTCCTGCGCCGCGACCCGCACCGCCCGCGCGCATACGAGGTCCGCGGTTCCGATCAGACGGTGACCGTGCAGCCCACAGACACCGCCGGCAAGCCCGCCGCGTCCTACGTCCCGCTCGTCGGCCGCATCGCCGCCGGTGGCCCGATCCTCGCCGAGGAGTCGGTCGAGGACGTCTTCCCCCTCCCCCGGCAGCTCGTCGGCGACGGCGAACTGTTCGTGCTGAAGGTCGTCGGCGACTCCATGATCGAGGCCGCGATCTGCGACGGAGACTGGGTCACCGTCCGCCGCCAGCCGGTCGCAGAGAACGGCGACATCGTGGCCGCGATGCTCGACGGCGAGGCCACCGTCAAGCGCTTCAAGCGCGAGGACGGCCATGTCTGGCTCCTCCCGCACAACTCCGCGTATGAGCCCATTCCCGGTGACGACGCGACCATCCTGGGCAAGGTCGTCGCGGTCCTGCGCCGCGTCTGACGGCCCGACGGCGAGCGTCGGCTCTTCCCCTGACCGGGCCCCGGAACCTCTGCGCCGGTTCCGGGGCCCTGTGCTGCACAGCCCCGGTGACCGGCGGCGTCGCATCGCGGGTTAGCCTGTCCCGGCGCCGGGACAGGCTAACCCGCGATCACTTCGCCTCCCCTTGCTGCGCGGCGGCGGCAATGGCCGCGAGCGACTTCCGCACCTGATTGCGGTCCGTGGTGTACCAGAAGCCGGGCAGTGACGCCTTGAGGTAACCGCCGTACCGCGCAGTGGCCAGCCGCTGGTCCAGCACGGCGACCACACCCCTGTCCCCCGACGCCCGGACGAGCCGGCCTGCGCCCTGCGCCATCAGCAGCGCGGCATGCGTGGCGGCGACCGCCATGAAGCCATTGCCCCCCGCATCCTCCACTGCCTTCTGGCGCGCGCTCATCAGCGGGTCGTCGGGGCGCGGGAAAGGGATCTTGTCCATCACGACCAGCTGACAGCTGGGACCCGGGACGTCGACGCCCTGCCACAGCGACAGAGTGCCGAACAGACAGGTCTTGGAATCAGCGGCGAAGTTCTTGATCAACTCACCGAGTGTCTCCTCGCCCTGGAGCAGGATCGGGAACTCGGGGATCCGCGAGCGCAGCTCCTCGGCGGCGAGCTGAGCCGCCCGCATGGAGGAGAAGAGGCCGAGGGTGCGGCCGCCGGCCGCCTGGATCAGCTCGGTCAGTTCGTCGAGCATGTCCGCGCGGTCGCCGTCCCGTGCCGGACGGGACAGATGCTTGGCCACGTACAGGATGCCCTGTTTGCGGTAGTCGAAGGGCGAGCCGACGTCGAGGCCCTTCCACTGAGGGAGATCCTCGCCCTCCGTGCCCTCCGAGGCCAGGCCCAGGGAGGCACCCACTCCGTTGAAGTCGCCGCCCAGTTTGAGCGTGGCGGACGTGAGGACGACGGAGCGGTCCGCGAAGAGCTTCTCCCTGAGGAGACCCGAGACGGACATGGGTGCGACCCGGAGGGAGGCGCCGAAGCGGTCGTGGCGTTCGTACCAGACGACGTCCCACTCGGAGCCGTTCACCACGCGCTCCGCCACGTCATGCACCGTCTCCACGGACGCCAGCGCCTGCTTGCGGACCGCGTCCTCGTCCTGAACCGACTTGTCACGGGTCGCGCCGATCGAGGAGATGACGGTGCGGGCGGCGTCCCGCAGGGCCATCAGGGCGTAGGAGAGGTCTTCCGGGATCTCCTCCAAGCGGCCCGGAAGGGCCAGCTCCATCAGCCGCTCGAAGCCCTCGGCCGCCGTCTGGAGCTGGTCTGCGGCCTTCTCGTTGACCAGCTTCGCGGCGCGGCGCACCGCCCGGTTGACCTGGCCGGGCGTCAGCTCCCCGGTCGCGACGCCGGTGACCCGCGAAACCAGTTCGTGTGCCTCGTCCACGATCAGCACGTCGTGCTGGGGAAGCACCGGGGCACCCTCGATGGCGTCGATCGCGAGCAGCGCGTGGTTGGTGACGACGACCTCGGCGAGCTTGGCCCGCTCCCGGGCCATCTCGGCGAAGCACTCGGCGCCGTAGGCGCACTTCGATGCGCCCAGGCACTCACGGGAGGAGACCGACACCTGCGCCCAGGCACGGTCGGACACGCCAGGTGTCAGGTCGTCCCGGTCCCCGCTCTCGGTCTCGTCCGCCCAGTCACGCAGCCGCAGCAGATCCTGGCCCAGTTTGCTGGTCGGCGCAGCCGCCTCGAACTGGTCGAAGAGCCCTTCCTCCTCGTCTTGCGGTACGCCCTCGTGCAGACGGTGCAGGCACAGGTAGTTGGACCGTCCCTTGAGCATCGCGAACTCCGGGCGGCGGCGCAGCAGGGGGTGCAGCGCCTCGACCGTGCGCGGAAGATCGCGCTCCACGAGCTGGCGCTGCAGGGCGAGGGTGGCCGTCGCGACGACGACGCGCTCCCCGTGCGCAAGCGCGGGCACGAGATAGCCGAGCGACTTACCGGTGCCGGTACCGGCCTGGACCAGCAGGTGGGATCCGTCGTCGATCGCTTCGGCGACCGACTCGGCCATGGTCACCTGGCCGGGGCGCTCCGTGCCGCCGACGGCTGTGACAGCGGCATGCAGGAGTTCGGGGAGTGAGGGCTTCGTCATAGCCCGACCACCCTACGGCCAGGCACCGACAAACGTGGGATCAAGTAGGAGAGGAGAGGTCGGACGGGGTGAGCGCCGGTGGACGGGCCGACCGACGGGCCAGCGGGCGGTGCCTCTCGACTGCCTCAAGTATCTGGGTCGCTCGATCGGGTGCCAGGGTCACGGGATTGGCTGACAAGCCACGGACGGGGCCGGTGAAGGCCGGGACGGATCACGGTGCGGACTCCTCGGCGGTGTCGGACGCGGAGCGGGGTGGAGTGGGTGAGGCGGGGACGGCTGAGGCGCGGGACGCAGGGCGGGGTGACGCTGGAGCGCGGCCGGGCAAGAGTCGGAGTGGCACCGGGACCCACGGGATGTCGAGGCGGGGCGCGTGGATTCTGTCGGGCTCGAACAGCAGAGCGCGTCAGGTCTGGCGGAGTCGAGAGAGCGCGCCCAGTCGGCTGACTCAGCAGTGTGTGCTCAGTCGGATTCGGCAGACGGCAAGAGGCTTTCGGCCGGTGCCGGGCAGCGCGGGCCGGCCCGCGTCCGGATTGCTTGGCTCACGGTGGTGTGCGAAGCGACCGGCAAGCCGGCTGCTTCGCTGAAGGTGACCCGCCTGCCTCACTCGATGAATTCGTTTCGGCCGACCCGGAACCCCGGCGGCCCGAGCGGTGTACTACATGTGAACGCGTCGTCACTCGGCGCTACGGCACATCATGCAGTGACCGGTCCCGAATCATGAGGGCGGCCCGCTTCGCGGGCAGGTCGACCTCGGCGGCGAACCGGAAGCCTGCAGAGAGGAAGGCGGCAATGGACGGCGTATTGCGAAGGTCGGGCTCGGCGACGACTCGTGAACAGGCGGGCCGTCGTGCCAGGACCAGGTCGGCCACTGTTCTGAGCAGGGCGGATCCAAGGCCCCGCCCTCGGTCGGCGACGCCGCCGATAAGGAGGTGGATTCCGGTGTCGTGCGGGCGGGCCGGGTAGTGGCGTGCCAGCGGGTCCAGATCCGCCCGGTAGATCTCCCAGTAGCTCATCGGGGTGCCGTCCAGCGTGCCGAGGCACGGCACGCTGCGACCGTCACCGGTGAGCTGGGTGGCCAGGTGTTCCTCTGTCCTGTCCGGAGATCCGGCCAGTTCCCAGAAGGCAGCGACGGCCGGGTCGTTCATCCAGCGGCTGATGAGCGGGAGGTCGTGGTCGAGGCGGACGGGGACCAACTGGAACAGGCCCGCGGGTGTGCCGGTCTGGCCCCAGGCAGCGACATGGTCGAGCAGGTCATCGTCCGCGGCGGAGAAGCCGACCTCCGCAGCGGACGGCGGGCCGGCTTTCGCAGCAGACGGCGAGTTGGCCTGCGCCGCGAAGGGGTAGCGGCTGTCCAGCTCCGAGCGCCGACCGGTATCCGTCGTGAAGCCCGGGTCGGCCACCGCCGGAGACGGTCCCCGCTCGTCCCGCACGGCGAGCGGACCGGCACCGGTACCGGTGGTGGCAGCGGCACCGGATCGTTCAGCGGAGTCCTCCGGTTGCGCGGCGAAGAGGGCCACGAGTTCGTCGGGGAGGCGCAGGTCCAGCGTGTCCTCGCTGTCCGATCCGGGATCGGAGGGACCCGGGCGAACGGGCACGGGCCCGGTGTCGGTGCTCGCGTCGGCAGGGGACATGGCGCGCTCCTCTCAGAGGCCGAGGTGGCTCACGTTCCTCGGAGGGTGAATGAAGTGGGTCGGGTCAGGAATGAAGGGGGTTGGCGATGGTGACGTAGACGGACTGGGTGTCGACTGGACCGACGAGTTCGTCGAGGCCGTGCAACCGCGTGAGCAGGTTGGCTTTGCAGCGCAGAACGGGTGAGTCCAGCAGGCGGGCGGGCAGGGAGGTGCGCAGCGGTGCGGGCCCCGCGGCGACGCCGGCGAGGAAGCGGCGGAACGCGGCCAGCAGCAGGCGCTCGTCGGCAAGGTGCTGCGAGCCGAACGCACCGATCAGGCCGAGCACGTTGTTGATGGCGAGGTAGTAGCCGAACCGCTCGTCGGTGACCTCGTCGGAGACGAACGTGTCACTGTGCCGGCCGATGCCGGGCAGTCGTGCGTCGAGTTCGGCTCGGCGGGACTCGCGGAAGTAGTAGCCCTGGTTGTCGCGGTAGCGGCCACCCGCGGGCCAGCCGTCGCCGTCCAGTACGAGCAGCGTGTTCTGCTGGTGCGCCTCCAGTGCGATCCCCGCCTCGCTGTCCAGCCACAGCACGGGACGCACGACCAGTTCCAGGTAGCGCAGGAACCACTCCGCGGCGACCGTTCCACGGGGACGACCGGTCCGCTCGGCGAGGCGCGTGACGACTTGGGCCAGGCGGGACTGGAGGGGCCATGCCCCCACAGAAGTGAGGTGCCCGTTGGCGGCGGGAACGGCCATGGGGCGAGGCGCGACGAAACCGGCGAGGCAGGAGACGTCGTCGGTGGGTGCGAAGGAGTTGTGCCGGATCACCACATCGAGTCCCCGGACGGGCAGGCCGTCCTGGTCGTCGACGGCCAGCCAGGCGGGGTCGCGGACGATGTCGAAGCCCGGGTGCACGGCCTGCCACTGCCGCGACAGGCCGGAGCGCAACAGGCGGTGCACCTCGACGCCGCGGTGGAGTTCCTTACGGAGGTTCTCGCGGCGGGAGTTGGTGATCCGGAGGCCCAGCGACAGCTTGAGCATCGCGGGTGCACCGGATTGATGGACGGTGCGTACGGAGGAGGTGGGATTCCACGGGGTTCCGAAGGAACCGAGTTCACGCAGCAGTCCCGCGTCGAGGAGGGCGGCGATGTCATCTCGGTGCCGGGCCTCCCGTGACTGCCACGGGTGCAGGGGAAGGGCGGCGAACCCGTCGGGCAGGGGCAGCCCGGAGCCGGCGAGCCGTGCCGTGAGGTGCTCCGCTCGGACGGGGCGTCCGCGCTCGGTCCAGGCCGAGTCGGTAGCGATCAAGGAAGGTGATACGGCCATCCAGTGCAGAGGGAAGGAGCCGCGCAGTTCCGGTGAGTAGGGGCGGGCTTCGGCTTCGGACAGGCCCTCTCGGCTCTTCGGTGTCGGGTGCAGCGGGTGTCCGAGCAGGAGTGCCTGTTCGGCGCTGAGAAACAGGTCCGGTCCATCGGCGGGGTGGGAGCGGCGGTCGCTGATGAAGCCGGTGGTGCGGCGGACCGAGTCGGCCACTCGTGCGGCCAGGTCTCCCCCGATGGTGGTCACAGCGGTGTCCGGACCGGCGGGGGTGTCACTGCCGCCGAGTGTCTCCCTGGCGATCAGCGCTGCCAGTGTCACGGCGTCGACCGGTGGGGCGCCTTCGGGGGCGTCGGCCAGGCGCGGGCGGCCGAAGCGGTGCCAGCCGGTCGGGGACCAGTAGCGGATGGGTGCCGTCAGGGCCGTGCCGCTGTGAGGCAGCGGGATGCGGAGCGAGCCGAGGCGGGTGCCCGTGCCAGCGTCGGCGTGGGAATCGGAGCCGACGTGGGAATCGGAGCCGACGTGGGGGTCGGCGTCGGGGGCGAGGTTGCTCTCGCGGACCCAGCAGCGGAGCAGGTTCTCCACGGCGGCGCTCTCGGCGGCTGTGTGGGGGTTCGGATGTTCCAAGAGGTCGTCGGACGCGCTCCACGGGCGGTCCGTTCCCGGGGTCCGGGGTCTCTGTTCGGGCACCCGCCCGGCGGTCGGCGAGGGCGAGGACTGTGTGTCGTGGGAGGTGATGTCAGGAGTGCGGGAACGGCCGCTGGAGGTGGCGCTGGCGTTCAAGACTGTTCCTAGGAGCGTGCGGAGCAGAGGGTCGATGGCCTTCGGGGTCGTCGCTCGGCCTCATACGAGGAGGGGCCGGGACGAGGGCGGGAGAGCGAGGGGAGGTGGTTCGGGCGGGGAGTGCGGAGGCGAACTGGTCATGGGCGCCAAGGGGGCAACCGTGGTCCTGGGGATTGGACAGGCGGGTGATCCGTTCGGCGCAGGAGGTGCCGGGCGCGCCCGGGGTGTCGGTGATCACCTCTGGGGTGAACGCCGGTGACGGCCAGAGTCCGGGGGTGGCCGGCCCCGGTTCGGGTGCCGGTGCCGGAGCGACGGCCGAGGTGGTTTCGGGTGTGGAGGGCCTTGTCGATCGGCGCGGGCGATCGCAGTGGGGCGGTGGGGAGGGCGTGCGCGTCGCGGCGCACTGTCGGTCCGCGTGTCGACGGGCCGCCCGCGTGCGGGGCGTGCGCTTCCTGGGACCGCTCCCTGATCTTGGGATCGGTCAGCGAATCGGTCACGGCCACGGCTTGGATTCCTCCCGCTGTCCAGAGGCGAGTTGATCCGCGGGACCGGACACGGGCAGCAGGCCCCTCACGGCTACAACCCCGGACTGCCCACCGGGTTACGGGTTGCCTCAAGATCCTTGCCGTGACGCAACTGTTGCTGTTCCGTCGGAAGTCCCCCACAGCGAGCGCATAGTGTGTGGTGCGGTTCCCAGAGGGCCGTGAGAACGGCGTGAACTGCCCATGAGTTCCGCCTGACTTCACGGTCGTAGCACCGAGTTTCCTTACCACCAGGGGGAGTCAAGAGCATGCGATCCATACGGCCGTCCTTCACCGTTCGCCGCGGGAGGAGTGCGGGCCGCAGAACCTCCCCCGTGCTGGCCGCCGTCGCCCTCGTCTCGGCGCTGGCGCTCACCGCCACCGCGTGCAACGGCGACGGCGACGACACCGCGGACGGCCAGGCCACCGCCTCCGCGGCCGCTGACGACGGGAAGATCAAGATCCCCGAGGACATCAAGGACCGGCTCAAGGAGCACGGGATCGACCTCGACCAGTGGAAGAACGGCGCATGGAAGAACTGGAACAAGGACGACTGGCTGCGTGAGGCGAACGATTTCATCAACCCGATCATCAAGGGCCTGTGGGACCCGGACCGCATGCGGGACGCCGATGACCCGGACCGGAGCGTGGACGACAACGACCTCTCCGGTGACCAGGGTGTGACCGACCCGACGCCGACGCCGGTGAAGGCACAGGCGGTGCAGCCGCCGTACCACACCAACGCCGCCACCGCCGGCAAGGTCTTCTTCGACTCTCCCGAGGGCACGATGGTCTGCTCGGCGACGGTGGTGCAGGATCCGGCGCACCCCGGCAAGTCCAACATGGTGTGGACCGCCGGCCACTGTGTGCACGCGGGTAAGAAGGGCGGCTGGTACCGCAACATCGCGTTCGTGCCGTCGTACAACGACAAGGGCATGACGAACGAGGAGTTGCAGAGCGCCGCCAAGGAGCAGATCGCTCCGTACGGGATCTGGTGGGGTGACTGGGCACAGACCTCTCAGCAGTGGATCGAGCAGGGTGGTGAGACGGGCGGGGACGGTGCCTCGTACGACTTCGCCGTGATCCATGTGACGCCCGAGGAGGGCGGCAGCGGCAAGTCGCTGGAGGAGACGGTCGGTTCGGCGCTTCCGGTGGACTTCGACGCCCCGGCGGTACCGAAGGTCGCGAGCATCACGGCGACCGGTTATCCGGCGGCGGCGCCGTTCGACGGTCAGTCGCTGTACCAGTGCCAGGACAAGCCGGGCAGGCTGTCGCTCAGCAAGTCGGACCCGACGATGTACCGCATCGGCTGCACGATGACGGGTGGTTCGTCCGGTGGCGGCTGGGTGGAGACCGGTTCCGACGGCAAGCCGGCGCTGGTGTCCAACACGTCCATCGGTCCGGTGAGTTCGGGCTGGCTGGCCGGTCCGCGGCTGGGTGACGTGGCCGAGGGTGTGTACGGCGCGGTCAGCAAGAAGTTCGCCGGGCAGTAGGAGACGGCGGGTACAGCCGGGTCAGGGACGGCGGCGGGGTGTCGCGGGAACCTTCAGCTGCTCGCCGCCGTTCGTCCCCAGCCCCACGGGCACAGTGGGGTGTCATCACACGCTTCAACAGGGGTTATCGCACCATGCGTTCCATACGTACGCCCTTCACGCACGCCATGGACGGCGGCGCACCGTCCTCGCGGCCACCGGTCTGGTCGCGGCAGTGGCGCTCACGGCGACGGCCTGCGGCGGCTTCGGCGACGAAAAGGCGGGCGACAAGCCCGGCGCCTCCCGGGCGGGCGGGGCCGATGACGGCAAGGCCGGTATCCTGGCCGACATCGCGGACAAGCTCAAGGCGCACGGCATCGATGTCGACAAGTGGACCGGCGGCGGCTGGAAGGACTGGGACAAGGTCAAGTGGCTCAGTGAGGCCAAGGACTTCGTCAACCCGGTGATCGAGGGCCTCTGGAAGCCGGAGCGGATGCAGTCCGCGAAGGAGGCCGACAAGACGATCTCGACGCAGGACGCCTCCGCGGACCAGGGTGTCAGCGACCCGGAGCCGCAGCCCGTGCAGGCGCAGGCGGAGAAGACGCCGTACCACGAGAACGCGGCCCCGGTCGGCAAGGTCTTCTTCGACTCCCCCGAGGGCTCGATGGTCTGCTCCGGCACGGTCGTCAAGGACGTCGATCATCCGGGCAGGTCCAATCTGGTGTGGACGGCCGGACACTGTGTGCACGCCGGTCAGAACGGCGGCTGGTACCGCAACATCGCCTTCGTGCCGTCGTACAACGACCTCGGCAAGTCCGAGGCGGAGCTGTCGGGGGCGACGACCTCGCAGGCGGCGCGGGTGCCGCACACGACTACGCCGTACTGCATGTGAAGCCGGAGAGCGGGTCGAAGTCCCTGGAGGAGACCGTCGGCGCGGCGCTCGACGTGGACTTCTCCGCGCCGTCCGCGGCCGAGGTGGCCAGTATGGGCGCCTGGGGGTATCCGGCGGCGCCGCCGTACAACGGTCTGAAGATGTTCAAGTGCATCGACCGGCCGGGGCAGCTGTCGCTGAGCCCGTCACTGCCGACGATGTACCGCATCGGCTGCACCATGACCGGCGGATCGTCGGGCGGCGGCTGGTTCCGGGTGGCGGACGGCAGGATCGTACTGGTCTCGAACACATCGATCAGCCCGACGGACAGCACCTGGCTCGCGGGTCCACAGCTTGGCCAGGAGGCCGAGGCGCTGTACCAGAACATGAGCAGGACGTACGGCGGTCGGTGAGACCCCACCAGCCCGAAGGCCCGCTCCCGCGGTCGGCGGGGGCGGGCCTTCGGGCTGTGTCGCGGTGGCTCAGGCGAGCGACGCGGGAACGTACGGCGCGAGGTCGGCCGCCAGTTCCTCGTGCACCCGCGCCTTGAGCAGCGTGCCCTCCGCGGTGTGCTCCTCGGAGATCACCTCGCCCTCGGTGTGGGCGCGGGCGACCAGCTTGCCGTGCGTGTACGGCACCAGGGCCTCGATCTCGACCGAGGGCCTGGGCAGTTCGTTGTCGATGAGCGCCAGCAGTTCATCGATGCCCCGGCCGGTGCGGGCCGAGACGGCGATGGACCGCTTCTCGACGCGCAGCAGCCGCTGGAGCACCAGCGGATCGGCCGCGTCCGCCTTGTTGATCACGACGATCTCGGGCACGCCGGTGGCGCCGACATCCCTGATCACCTCGCGCACGGCGGCCAGCTGCTCCTCCGGGGTGGGGTGCGAGCCGTCCACCACATGCAGGATCAGGTCGGAGTCGCCGACCTCCTCCATGGTGGAACGGAACGCCTCGACCAGGTGGTGCGGCAGGTGCCGGACGAAGCCGACGGTGTCGGCGAGCGTGTACAGCCGACCGCTCGGGGTCTCGGCCCGGCGGACGGTCGGGTCCAGGGTCGCGAACAGGGCGTTCTCGACCAGGACGCCCGCGCCCGTGAGGCGGTTGAGCAGCGAGGACTTGCCGGCGTTGGTGTAGCCCGCGATGGCGACGGACGGCACCTTGTTCCGCTTGCGTTCCTGGCGCTTGATCTCGCGGCCGGTCTTCATCTCCGCGATCTCCCGGCGCATCTTCGCCATCTTCTCGCGGATCCGTCGCCGGTCCGTCTCGATCTTGGTCTCACCGGGACCACGGGTGGCGAGGCCGCCGCCCTTGCCGCCGCCCATCTGGCGGGACAGCGACTGACCCCAGCCGCGCAGCCTGGGCAGCATGTACTGCATCTGCGCGAGCGCCACCTGTGCCTTGCCCTCTCGGGACTTGGCGTGCTGGGCGAAGATGTCGAGGATCAGGGCCGTACGGTCGATGACCTTGACCTTGACGACGTCTTCCAGGTGGATCAGCTGGCCCGGGCTCAGCTCACCGTCGCAGATGACGGTGTCCGCGCCCGTTTCGAGGACGATGTCGCGCAGTTCGTCGGCCTTGCCGGAGCCGATGTAGGTGGCCGCGTCCGGCTTGTCGCGCCGCTGGACCACGCCGTCGAGCACGAGCGCGCCCGCGGTCTCGGCGAGGGCGGCCAGCTCGGCGAGGGAGTTCTCGGCGTCCTGCACGGTCCCGGAGGTCCACACCCCGACGAGCACGACCCGCTCCAGGCGGAGCTGCCGGTACTCGACCTCGGTGACGTCCTCAAGCTCGGTGGAGAGGCCGATCACGCGACGCAGCGCCGCGCGCTCGGAGCGGTCGAACTGGTCGCCGTCCCGCTCTCCGTCGCTCTCGTGGCTCCAGGCGACGTCCTCTTCCATCAGGGCATCGGCCCGAAGACCCTCGGGGTAGTCATGCGCAAGGCGCTTGGTGTCCTGGGAAAAGGAAGAAGAGGAGGTCATTGGGTCCTTACGTCGCAGGGGATTCCGTTACGGCTGTCATGATGAACAACGCACGAGGGCGGCGGGAGATTCCCGTATCCCGTGCCGTGCCGACCTGACGATGGTCGCACGGCACGGGCCGTCTCGTCACCGGCTTATTCCGGGGTTCATCCCGTGGCCGCGTTCGCGCGCGGTGCGGCGCTCTCCTTCGCGGACGCTCCCTTTCCTCCCTTGGCGGACGCCCCGGCGCCCTTCTTCGCGGATGCTCCCGGGGCGTTCTGCGCGGGGGAACCCCCGGTCTTCTTCTCGGGAGGCGCGGACTTCCAGTCCGGGTGTCCGGGCATCGGCGGCGTCTTCTCGCCGTACAGCCAGCCCTTGAAGAATCCGCTCAGATCGCGTCCGGCGACCGACGAAGCGAGGCGTACGAAGTCGGCCGTGGTCGCGGTGGCGTCCCGGTGCTTCTGCACCCAGAGCCGCTCCAGCCGCTCGAAGGCGGTGCGTCCGATCTCCTGGCGCAGGGCGTACAGGACCAGTGCGGCGCCGTCATAGACGTTCGGCCGGAAGATCCCAATCTTCTGACCCGGCTGGGGTGGCTTGGGGGCGGCGGGCGGTCCGCCGGAGGCCCGCCAGCGGTCGGAGGCGCCGTAGGCCGCCTTCATCCGGTCGACCATGGGCCGGTCCGCCTTCTCCTCCGCGTACAGGGTCTCGTACCAGGTGGCGTGCCCCTCGTTGAGCCACAGGTCGGACCAGGTGCGCGGGCTGACACTGTTCCCGAACCACTGGTGCGACAGCTCATGCACCATGATCGACTCGACGTACCACTTGGGGTAGGCGGGCTCGGTGAACAGTTCCTTCTCGAAGAGGGAGAGGGTCTGTGTCTCCAGTTCGAAGCCGGTGGCGGCCTGGGCCATGAGCAGGCCGTACGTCTCGAACGGGTAGGACCCGACCTTGCTCTCCATCCAGGCGATCTGGTCGGGGGTCTTCGCCAGCCAGGGTTCGAGGGCCTTGCGGTCCGCGCTCGGCACGACGTCGCGCACCGGCAGTCCGTGCGGTCCGGAGCGGTGCAGCACGCTGGAGCGGCCGATGGACACCTGGGCGAGTTCGGTGGCCATGGGGTGCTGGGTGCGATACGTCCAGGTGGTGGCGGAGCCGACCCGGTCCACTCCGGTCGGCAGTCCGTTGGCGACGGCCGTGTAGTCGTTCGGCGCGGTGATCCGGAACGTGAACATCGCCTTGTCGGAGGGGTGGTCGTTGCACGGGAAGACCAGGTGCGCGGCGTCGGCCTGGTTGGCCAGGGCGAGGCCGTCCGTGGTGCGTACCCAGCCGCCGTCCCGGTCCTTGGCGGGCATCGGGTCGCTGGAGTGCCGGACGGTGATCCGCGTCCAGCTGCCCCGGGGCAGCGGCCTGTCCGGGGTGACCACCAGGTCGTCGCCGGCCCGTGCGAAACCGGCCGACCTGCCGTCGACCTCCACGGAGTCGACCTTGCCGTGCGCGAAGTCGAGGTTGAGCCGGTCCAGGGCGGTGGTGGTCCAGGCGTCGATGGTGGTGACGGCCTTGAGGGGTTTGTCGTTGCTGCCGGGATAGGTGAGGTCGAGGTCGTACGACGCCACGTCGTATCCGGGGTTGCCGAGATAGGGGAAGAGCCGGTCTCCGACGCCCAGCGGGGCGGCGGGTGCGCTCGCGGACAGGAGGCACACGGAGACGGCGGCGGCCAGGAGTGCGGCTTTCCGGTGCCGGGTGGCCCGGCGCGGCCGGGTGCGGGGGGTGAGCAGCATGCACCACGGCTACCAGCGCGCCTGTACGCCGCCGTGGCGACGCGCGCGCCGCCCACTCGAACGGGTTGGTCCGGCCGACGCCGCCAGGAGTCCGAGAGCGGGTATGGAACGCCGCGGCGGAACCGTTTGCGAGGCCGACACCGGTACGGATTGCTGGCGCCCAGGAGGCAACGAGGCCAGTCCCCGGTGCTGAACACCGCTCAGAAGCCAAGGGCCAGGAGAACAAGCCCCAGGAGGCAAGGGCCCGGTCCTGACGAGCCCGGCAGGCCAGGTGATGGGCGCAGCGCGGGGGCGTGGGGTTCGGTGACGGGCGCAGCTCGGCGCGCAAAGTCTGTTACCAGGCGCAGCTTGGAGACGCGTGAGGTTTGGTGACGGGCGCGGCTCGGGGCCGAAGGTGCCTACTCGACGCAACTCGGGGAGACGCCAGGCCCGGCGCCCGGCGCAGCTAGGGGCGCAAAGTCTGCTCCCAGGCGCCGCTCGGAGGCGCGAGGTTCAGTGACGGGCGCCGCTCAGGGCCGACAGGAGCCTGCCCAGCGCAACTCGGGGAGACGCCAGGCCCGGCGACCGGCGCAGCTAGGGGCGCAAAGTCTGCTCCCAGGCGCCGCTCGGGCGCGCGAGGTGGTGGGCGCGGCGGCGTTCGGAGGGGCGGAGGTGGGGGCGTTGGTCAGGAGGCCGGGGTCTCGTGTTGTGCCCGGCCTACGTCGTACACGCCGGGCACGTTGCGCATGGCGCGCATCAGGGCGGGGAGGCCGGCCGCGTCGGCTAGTTGGAGGGTGTAGGTGTGGCGGACGCGCTGTTCGCTGGGTGGTTCGACGGTGGCGGAGACGATTTCGGCGCCCTCCAGGGCGATCACTTCGGTGAGGTCGGCGAGCAGATGGGGTCGTCCGAAGGATTCCGCGACGAGCGTGACACGGTATGCGGCGCTGTCACCCCACCGCACGCCGACCTCCGCACGCCCTCCGCTCTTCATGCGCGTCACCGCGGCGCAGCGCAGGCGGTGCACGGTCACCACGCCCCCGCGCACGGAGAAGCCGGTGATCTCGTCGGGCGGCACCGGCGTACAGCATCCGGCGAGGCGTACGCTGGCACCCGGGCCCTCGACGAGGAGGTCGGCGCCCGCGCGTCTGGGGTCGACGCCGGAGCGCGCGCGGTGACCGCCGGAGCGCGCGCCCGGAGCGTGGAGGACGGGGGCGCCGCCCGAGCGCCCGGGTCCGTCGTCGGCGCCCGTACGGGCGTCGGCCGCCGGCGCGGTCGGGTCACTCGCCACCGGGGTACGCGGGCCGGGCCCGGGCCCGGCGCCGCTCCCGGTGTCGGCGGGACGCTCACCGAACCGCGCGCGCTCCCCCGCCGGGGCGTCCGCCGGATCCTCGGGGTGCGCGGCGAGCCACCGCTGGATGGCGATGCGCGCGGCCGGTGTGTGGGCGTGCTCCAGCCATTCCCGGGAGGGTTCGGAGGCCGGGTCCTGGCCCATGAGGAGCTGGACGGAGTCGCCGTCCCTGAGGACCGTGCTGAGGGTGGCCAGGCGGCCGTTGACGCGGGCACCGATGCAGGCGTGCGCGTCCTCGCCGTACTGGGCATAGGCGGCGTCCACGCAGGTGGCGCCCTCGGGCAGGCCCAGCGTGCCGCCGTCGGGCCGGAAGACGGTGATCTCCCGGTCCTGGGCGAGGTCTTCGCGCAGCGTGGACCAGAAGGTGTCGGGGTCGGGGGCGCCCCGCTGCCATTCGAGGAGCCGGGACAGCCAGCCGGGGCGGGTCGGGTCGGCGCGCTCCCCGTCGGCCGCCGACGCCTGCTCGTCCGCGGATGGGGCGTAGGGGTTGCCGAGGGCGACCACGCCCGCCTCGGCGACGCGGTGCATCTGGTGGGTGCGGATGAGGACTTCGACGACCTGGCCGTCCGCGCGGGCGACGGCCGTGTGCAGCGACTGGTACAGGTTGAACTTGGGTACGGCGATGAAGTCCTTGAACTCCGAGACGACGGGCGTCATGCAGGTGTGCAGCTCGCCCAGCACGCCGTAGCAGTCCGCGTCCTCGTTGACCAGCACGAGCAGCCGCCCGAAGTCGGCGCCGCGCAGCCGTCCACGCTTACGGGTCACGCGGTGCACGGAGACGAAGTGCCGCGGGCGGATGAGGACTTCGCCCTGGATGCCGGCTTCGCGCAGGACCGTGCGGGCCTCGTCGGCGATCTCGGTGAGGGGATCGTCGGACCGGGCCGCGTTGGCGGCGATCAGCTGCCGCGTGCGCTCGTACTCCTCGGGATGGAGGATCGCGAAGACCAGGTCCTCCAGTTCGGTCTTGAGGGCCTGGACGCCCAGCCGCTCGGCGAGCGGGATCAGGACGTCGCGGGTCACCTTGGCGATCCGGGCCTGTTTCTCGGGGCGCATCACGCCGAGGGTGCGCATGTTGTGCAGCCGGTCGGCGAGCTTGATCGACATCACCCGGACGTCGTTGCCGGTGGCGACGAGCATCTTGCGGAAGGTCTCGGGCTCGGCGGCGGCGCCGTAGTCGACCTTCTCCAGCTTGGTGACCCCGTCGACGAGGTAGCGGACCTCCTCGCCGAACTGGTCCCGCACCTGGTCCAGCGTCACATCGGTGTCCTCGACGGTGTCGTGCAGCAGGGATGCCGTCAAGGTCGTGGTCTCGGCGCCGAGTTCGGCGAGGATCAGGGTCACGGCGAGGGGGTGCGTGATGTACGGCTCGCCGCTCTTGCGCATCTGGCCGCGGTGCGAGGACTCCGCCAGGACATAGGCGCGGCGCAGCGGTTCGAGGTCGGCGTCGGGATGATGGGCGCGGTGGGCGTCGACGACATGGCCGATGGCGTCGGGCAGCCGGTCACGGGCGGCCGGGCCGAGCAGCGCGGCCCGGCCGAGCCGACGCAGGTCGATCCGGGGGCGGGCCTTCCTGCGGGGCGCTGTAGGGGCTACAGGACCAGGGGTCGCGGGGTTCGTGGCCTCCGCACTCATGGGCACCTCCGGCTCGTGGACCGGCGGACGGAGCCCCAGGGCGTACGCGGCTCAGGGATGGCTACGTTCCCCCGTCCGTGCCGGTGCTTGATGCTATCGAGCCCACCACGCCCGACTGACCGCCTCTCGCCGAGCGTGAAACGGATCACCCATTCGAGCGACAATCCGGAGGTTTACGGTTTTGCGCCAGGTGCTCCGCGGTCGGCCGTGGTTTCGAAGTGGTACGGGCCCCGATGCCCGCGGATCCATGCGTCCAGGGCGGCCGGTGCCACGGTTCGCGTGGTCAGCGGGCCGTGTTTTCCAGCCACTCGGCGTCGATCTCGCCCTCGGCCACGATCACCGCGGGGCCGGTCATCTCGATCTCGCCGTCCGGCAGCTCGGTGATCACGAGGCGTCCGCCGGGCACGTCCACGGTGTAGGTCGCCGGGCTTCCGGTGACGGCCGGGTCGGTGCCGTCGCGGCGGGCGGCGGCCACGGCGACGGCGCACGCGCCCGTGCCGCACGAGCGGGTCTCGCCGGAGCCGCGTTCGTGCACCCGCATCGCGACGTGCCGGGGGCCGCGGTCGATGACGAACTCGATGTTGACCCCGTCGGGGTAGGCGGCGGCCGGGCTGAACGGGGGCTGGGTGCGGAGGTCGCCCGCGTGCGCGAGGTCGTCGACGAAGGCGACGGCGTGCGGGTTGCCCATGTTCACGTTCCGCGCGGGCCAGCTGCGCTCGCCGACGCTCACCGTCACGGCCCCCTCGGGCAGGCGTGCGCTGCCCATGCCGACCGTGACGTCGCCGTCCTTGGCGATGTGGACGGTCTTCACGCCCGCGCGCGTGGCGATGGTGAGGTCGCCTTCGGGCACGTGCCCGGCGTGCTGGAGGTAGCGCGCGAACACCCGGACTCCGTTGCCGCACATCTCCGCGACCGAGCCGTCGCCGTTGCGGTAGTCCATGAACCACTCCGCTCGGGACGCCATCCCCGCGGCCTCCGGGTGCGCGGCGGAGCGCACCACGTGCAGCACGCCGTCGCCGCCGATCCCGGCGCGGCGGTCGCACAGGGCGGCGACGGTGGCCGGGCTGAGGTCCAGGGCGTTCTCCGGGTCGGGGACGATCACGAAGTCGTTCTCGGTGCCGTGACCCTTGAGGAAGGCGATCCGCGTGCTCATCCCTCGATCGTACGGGGTCGCTGCGACATCCCCGCCGCCCGGCAACCCACGCGCCACCCGGCCGACACCCGCGGCCGAGAGCCCCTCGGGCACCGACGCCGCGCCCCGCCGACGGGCACGGCCGAATGGCCTTCGGAGACCGGCACTGCGCCCCCACCGACGCCCGCCTCCGAGCAACCCACGCTCACCGAAGCCGCACCCCGCCGACAGGCACACCCGACCGGCCATCGCAGACCCCACAGCGCCCCCACCGACGCCCGCCTCCGAGCAACCCACGCTCACTGACCCGGCACGCAGCCGACAGGCACAACCGACCAGCCCCCCGGAAACCCGCACGACGCCCCTACCAACGCCCCCTTCCGAGCAACCCTCGCTCACTGACCCGGCACGCGGCCGACAGGCGCAGCCAAACGCTCTTGGGATACCGGCGGGCAGCTCCGATGGGTGGCGGCCGAGCGGCCTTCTGCGACATATCCGGCGCCCGCCGTCGGCGCCTGCGGCCAAGCGGTTCTCGGAGCCGACGCGGTCGGCTCAGTGGCGGAGGCGGGCCACGCGCCACACGGCGAGGACCGCCACCACGGCCACGATCAGGACGTAGGCCAGGACGACCCGCCAGTCGGGGCGGCGTCCGGAGCCCCGCGGGGGCAGCCCCGGCAGGGTGTGGCCGACGCGGCGGGCGGCCATCATGCCCCAGCCCGCGGAGCAGGAGCAGATCAGCAGGCCGAGCATCGCGATCACCGCGCCGCTGTCCCCGAAGTCGAAGGCGAGCGGGAAGGCGAACATCAGGGAGCCGACCGCGGCCAGGCCCACGATGGGGGCGAGCTGCCAGATCCGCAGCCGGCGCTGCGGGCGCAGTTCGACCTCGACCTCGGGCCCGCCGGTGAACATCTCCTCCGGCTCGGGTCCGTCGGCGGTCACGCCGCCCGGCGTCTCGTCGGGTCCGTCGGGGCTCAGGCGGTCCTCACCCCGCTCCGCTTCGCCGCCGTCGGTGGTGACGTGTTCGGTGCCTTGTGCGGTGTCGCGAGGGCCGGCCTCCATCGCCACGCGCCCTCCCAACTCGGACTCCACTTGGTCGATCGAAGCTCGATGATGGCATGGCGCCGAAGGCCCCGATGACCGGCGGCGCATCCCGATGCCATCACGTGATCAGGCTGTGACCGGTCGTTCGAGCAACGCCAGTGCGAGGTGCGGAAGTTCCGAGCGGTCCGCCGCGGCCCCACTCAACCAGTGCACCCGGGGGTCGCGCCTGAACCACGAATCCTGGCGGCGCGCGAAGCGTTTGGTGGCACGTACGGTCTCCGAGCGCGCCTCCTGTTCGGTGCAGTCCCCGGACAGCGCCGCGAGGACCTGCTGGTAGCCGAGCGCGCGCGACGCCGTACGCCCCTCGCGCAGGCCGCGCGCCTCCAGTGCGCGCACCTCGGCCACGAGGCCCGCCTCCCACATGCGGTCGACGCGGTGCGCGATGCGCTCGTCGAGTTCGGGGCGGGCCACATCGACGCCGATCTGCACGGTGTCGTACACCGAGTCATGGCCGGGAAGGTTGGCGGTGAACGGCTGGCCGGTGATCTCGATCACTTCCAGCGCGCGGACGATACGGCGGCCGTTGCTGGGGAGGATCGCCTGCGCGGCCTCGGGGTCGGCGGCGGCGAGCCGGGCGTGCAGCGCTCCGGAGCCGCGCAGCGCGAGTTCGTCCTCCAGCCGGGTCCTGACCTCGGGGTCGGTGCCGGGGAACTCCAGGTTGTCCACCGCGCCGCGGACGTACAGGCCGGAGCCGCCGACCAGGATGGGCCAGCGTCCCTCGCCGAGCAGTGCCTCGATCCGGGTGCGGGCCAGCCTCTGGTACTCGGCGACGGATGCGGTGACCGTGACGTCCCAGATGTCCAGCAGATGGTGCGGGACGCCGCCGCGTTCCTCCAGTGTCAGTTTGGCCGTGCCGATGTCCATGCCGCGGTAGAGCTGCATGGAGTCGGCGTTGATCACCTCGCCGCCGAGCCGCTGGGCGAGGAAGACGCCCAGGTCGGACTTGCCCGCGGCGGTGGGTCCGACGACGGCGATGACTCGGGGGGTGGGGGGTGCACTGCTCACCGCACCAGTCTCGCAAACCCCGCGGCCAGGCCTCGATCGGGTGGTGCGACGGCCGGCGGGCGGCCCGCCCGGGGCGGCGGGGTCGCGCCCGGGATGCGTCGGGTCACGCGGGATCGCGCCCGCGCGGGTACCGTATGGAACGGATGTGGGCACTTCAGCCCGCCTTCTCGCGACCCTGACAGGGGCCGTGGCGAGGAAGCCGCGGGGGCGGCGGGGACGGTGCGGGTGCCCGCAGGCAACCGTCCCGCAAGGAAGGTGGACCATGGGTCTTTTCGACAATGTGAAGGCCAAGCTGGGCCCGGCCAAGGACAAGGTGTCCGACCTCGCGCAGCAGCACGGGGGCAAGATCCAGGGTGGCATCGACAAGGCCGCCAAGGTGGTCGACGAGAAGACCAAGGGCAAGTACAGCGACAAGATCCACGCGGGCACCGACAAGGCCAAGGGCGCCATGGACCGGCTCGCGCACAAGGGCGGTTCCGAAGCGGCCGGCGGCACGACCGGCACGAGCGGAGCCGCGGGAACCACGGGGGCGACGGAAACGAAGGGGACGACGGGCACGACGGAGACGCCCCCGCCGTCCTCCTGATCACGCGGGTCCGCGTCCGGGACGCGGACCCGTCGCTGCGACCCCATGGCGCCGCGGATCGTGCGCCCGGGCCGCCGCAGACCCACGGAATCGAGACGTACAGTCGGCCGTCACACGCCCGGTTCCTGGGCGGCCTAGGACCAGGCCGCCACCAGGTACCCGACGCCGTAGGGCGCGTCCTCGTAGAGCAGTGTGCCCGTCAGGTCCGCGCCCTCGGCGGCGCCCGCGAGGACCTGCCAGGGTGCACGGCCCGACGCCTTCAGCTCCTGCGCCAGTTCGACGTCCAGTGCCGCGAGTGCCGCCAGGTCCGCCGACCCCAGCGCATGCGCGACCCGCGCGTCGAACGGCGCCGCCCGCTCGTCCAGATAGCCCGGCGCCTTGAGCGTGCGGCACGCACTGGCGTCGCCCATCACCAGCAGTGCCGTCCGCGCGGCCCGCGCGCCGATTTCCCTTCCCACTTCGATACACCGCTCGGGCGCGAGCGGTTCCCCCACGCCGAGACCCTCGATCGGGGCATCCGCCCAGCCGGTCCGCTCCAGCAGCCAGGCGGCGACGGCGAGCGACTGCGGCAGTGCACGCTCGGGAGCCGGGTCCCCGTCCGGCCCGAGCCGCACGTCGAGGTCGACGCCGAAGCCGCGGAAGGAGCCCCGGGCGCCCTGCGGGTGGGCGCCGCGGCCGTCCGGTGCGGCGGGTCCCACGACCACCAGCCGGTCGGGGCGGGCGGCGGCGAGCACGCCGAGCGCGTCCGCGCACGCGGCGCGCGCGGCGTCCAGCTCCGCCGCGGCGCCCGCGGCGACCTCGGGCACGAGGAGGGGCGGGCAGGGGCAGGCTGCGGCGGCGACAAGCATGATCGGCAGCGTACGTCAGTCGCAGCCGCAGGCACTCGTGGCGGCCGGCAGGGGCTCCGGAACACCGATCCTGGGCAGGCCCAGCATGACGCCCGCCGGCTTGGCGGACTCGGCCGCGGTCCGCTTCTCCCATGCGTCACCCGCGCGCGTGCGGCGCACGTCGAGCACCGGCCCCTCGGCGAGCAGGTGGTGCGGGGCGGCGTACGTCACCTCGACGGTGACCACGTCGCCGGGGCGCACCGGCTGCTCGGGCTTGGTGAAGTGGACCAGGCGGTTGTCGGGGGCGCGGCCGGACAGGCGGTGCGTGGCGCCGTCCTTGCGGCCCTCGCCCTCCGCGACCATCAGCTCCAGGGTGCGACCGACCTGCTTCTTGTTCTCCTCCCAGGAGATCTCCTCCTGGAGGGTGACCAGCCGCTCGTAGCGCGCCTGGACGACCTCCTTGGGGATCTGGTCGTCCATGGTGGCCGCCGGGGTGCCGGGGCGCTTGGAGTACTGGAAGGTGAACGCCTGCGTGAAACGGGCCTCGCGGACGACGTGGAGGGTCTGCTCGAAGTCCTCCTCCGTCTCCCCCGGGAAGCCCACGATGATGTCGGTGGTGATCGCCGCGTGCGGGATCGCGGCGCGGACCTTCTCGATGATGCCGAGGTAGCGCTCCTGCCGGTACGAGCGGCGCATCGCCTTCAGGACGGTGTCCGAGCCGGACTGCAGGGGCATGTGCAGCTGCGGCATGACGTTCGGCGTCTCGGCCATGGCGGCGATCACGTCGTCGGTGAAGTCGCGGGGGTGCGGCGAGGTGAAACGCACCCGTTCCAGGCCCTCGACGGCGCCGCAGGCGCGCAGCAGCTTGCTGAACGCCTCCCGGTCGCCGATGTCGGAGCCGTAGGCGTTGACGTTCTGGCCGAGCAGCGTGATCTCGCTGACGCCCTCGGCGACCAGGGCCTCGACCTCGGCGAGGATGTCGCCGGGGCGGCGGTCCTTCTCCTTGCCGCGCAGCGCGGGGACGATGCAGAAGGTGCAGGTGTTGTTGCAGCCGACGGAGATCGACACCCAGGCCGCGTACGCGCTCTCGCGCCGGGTCGGCAGCGTCGAGGGGAACGCCTCCAGGGACTCGGCGATCTCGACCTGGGCCTCCTCCTGCACGCGGGCGCGCTCCAGCAGGACGGGGAGCTTGCCGATGTTGTGCGTGCCGAAGACGACGTCCACCCAGGGCGCCTTCTTCACGATCGTGTCGCGGTCCTTCTGGGCCAGGCAGCCGCCGACCGCGATCTGCATGCCGGGGCGCAGGGCCTTCTTCGGCGCGAGCCGGCCGAGGTTGCCGTACAGCCGGTTGTCGGCGTTCTCGCGCACGGCGCACGTGTTGAAGACGACGACGTCCGCGTCGCCGTCGGAGCCCTCGGGGGCGCGTACGTAACCGGCTTCTTCGAGCAGCCCGGACAATCGCTCGGAATCATGGACGTTCATCTGGCACCCGTAGGTCCGGATTTCGTAGCTCTTGGATTCTCGAACGTCCACTGCGGGGCTCCGGTCGCTGCTGCTGGTCATTCCTCAAGGGTAGGCGCTTCGGGGAGGGCCCCGGCCGGCCCGCCCTGGGAGGCCGGACCCACGGCGCCGCGTGATCGTCAGGCGCCGCCCGGGATCCAGCCCTGGCGGCGCAGGACCGCGGAGACGTCCGGGGCCTCGTAGTGGTCGCCCTTGAGTACCTTGCCGTCGGCCCGGCGGGAGACCCCGCCGTCGGGTCCCCGCTTGCTCATGTTGGAGCGGTGCACCTCGGCGAGCACCGCGTCGAGGTCGATGCCGTGGACCAGCGCCGTGCCGTACGCCACATAGACCACGTCGGCGAGTTCGTGCGCGAGCCGGTCGAGGGGGCCGGCCACCGAGACCTCGGCGACCTCCGCAGCCTCCTCGGCGAGCAGGTCCCCGCGGTGCGCGGCCAGTTCGGGGGACACCTCGGTCGGTGTGCTGCGGGCGTCGAGGCCGAAGGCTCGGTGGAACTCACGGACGAGATCGGCGGGCGAGGAGGTCATACGGCGACTGTAGCGGCCGCCTGTGACATCGTCCGCGGCCCGCCCGACCCGGCTGCGACCCGCCCACGCCGCACCGGGCGTGCCCACGACACCGAACACGCCCCGGCCCGCCCGGCCGTGCCACCGCCTCCGCCTCGCCCGGCCTGGTCAGGAGCATGGGCGGGCTGGCAGGATCGCGCGCATGTCCAAGGTGATCCCCCGTATCGGCAAGCGCCGTGCGGTGCAGGGCGCGGCCGTCGGTGTCGTCGCCCTCGCCCTGCTGGCGTGGTGGCTGCTGCCTCTGGGCGAGGCCCCGCCGACCGGGACGATCGTCTTCAGCACCGGGACCCAGCGCGGGGTGTACCAGGAGTACGGGGAACGGCTGCGCACCGAACTCGACAAGGACATGCCGGGCTTGGAGGTGAAGCTGCTGAACAGCGCCGGCTCGCAGGAGAACGTGCAGCGGGTGGCGACCGGCGAGGCCGACTTCACCATCGCGGCGGCCGACGCGGTGGAGACCTATGTGCTCGACGACCGGCCCGGCGCACGGGACCTGCGCGGGGTGGCCCGGCTGTACGACGACTATGTGCAGCTGATCGTCCCGCGTGACTCCGATGTGCGGACGGTCGCGGACCTGAAGCACAAGCGGGTGGCCATAGGACCGGTCGACTCCGGGGTGCGGCTGATCGCCAACCGGGTGCTCAGGGCCGCGGGCATCGATCCCGGCAAGGACATCACCCCCCTGGCCGACGGCATCGACACCGGCCCCGACCGGCTGAAGGGCGGCGACATCGACGCGTTCTTCTGGTCGGGCGGCCTGCCCACGAAGGGGCTGTCCGAGGTGGCCCGCACCTTCGCCCTCCGGTTCGTCCCGATCGGGGCCGACCTGGTGTCCCGGCTGCACGGCCAGGGCGACGTCACCCGTTACTACCGCACCACCAACATGCCCGAGTCCGCCTACCCGTCCGCCCAACAGGGCATGACCGTGGCGACGATCGCGGTCTCCAACCTGCTGATGACCCGCAAGGACGCGGATCCGAGGCTCACCGAGTGGCTGACCCGCACAGTGATCAAGAGCCGTGACGACATCGGCGGCCATGTCCACTCCGCGCAACTGGTCGACCTGCGCACCGCGATCTACACCGACCCGCTGACGCTGCACGAGGGCGCGCGGCGGTACTACCGGTCGGTCAAGCCGTAGGCGCGCTCGCGGCCACGGGCCCGTGCCGGGGCAGCGTCACCGTCACCTTCAGGCCGCGCGGCGCGTGGTGCCCGTACGCGATCGAGCCGCCGCCCGCCGCGAGCAGCGCCCGGCTGATGGACAGGCCAAGGCCGGAGCCCTTGATGTTCTGGTGCCGGCCGCTGCGCCAGAAGCGGTCGCCGATGCGGGCCAGTTCCTTGTCGGACAGGCCGGGCCCGGTGTCCGTGACCACGACCGTCGAGGCCTCGCCGTTGCGGGCGACGGCCACCTCGACGGTGCCGTCCTCGGGGGTGAACTTCACCGCGTTGTCGATCACCGCGTCGAGGGCGCTGGACAGCGTGATCGGGTCGGCCCAGGCGGTGGTGGGCGGGCAGTCGCCGACCAGCCGGACGCCCTTGACCTGGGCGGCCGGTGCCCAGGCGGCCACCCGCTCCGCCGCGAGCTGGCCGATGTCGGTCAATTGCAGGTCCGCCTCTGCGTGCTCGGCCAGGGCCAGGTCCAGCAGGTCGTCCAAAACCTGGGCGAGCCGTCTGCCCTCGGTCTGGACGGAGGCGATCTCCTCGTTGTCCTCGGGCAGTTCGAGGGCGAGCAGTTCGATGCGCAGCAGCAGCGCGGCGAGCGGGTTGCGCAACTGGTGCGAGGCGTCGGCGACGAAGGCCCGCTGCTGCTCCAGCACGCTTTCGACGTTGTCCGCCATCTCGTTGAACGAACGGGCCAGCCTGCGCAGTTCCGGCGGACCGCCGGCCGCGGCCACCCGTGACTTCAGGCGCCCGGTGGCGATGTCGTGGGTGGTGGCGTCCAGGACGCGCACGGGCCGCAGCACCCAGCCGGTCAGTCGGAGGGCTGCGCCGACGGCCAGCAGCATCGCGGCGATCTCACCGGCGCCGACGACCAGCCAGCGGCGCAGCGTCCGTGAACGCATCGCTCCGGTCGGCGAGTCGGTGACCACCACGGCCGCCACGTCGCCGTCGCGGATCACCGGCGAGGCGACGACGAGCCGGCTGCGCTGCCAGGGCCACACCTGCTCCGGGTCGTGGCTGCGCCGGCTGAGCAGCGCCTCCTCGAAGGCGTCGCGCACCTCGCCCTCCTCGGGCAGCAGCCAGTCACCGGGCGCGTTCGCCATCGGCGAGGCGTTGCGGTAGAAGACGCCGGCGCGGATGCCGTAGACCTCGAAGTAGCTGGTGAGTTCGCGGCGCAGGGTCTCCTTGCGCTCGTCCTCGTTCGAGCGGCGCGACCCGGCGGGCGCGTCGGTGACGAACTGGGCCAGCGCGGCGAACCGGGCCGTGTCGTCGATCCGGTCGACGACCACCGTCTGCTGCTCGGCCGCCGCGCTGCTGACGGCGAGCGGGACGCCGAGCGCGAGCAGCACGGCCGCCATCAGGACGATGAGCAGCGGAAGGAGACGTGTGCGCACCCGTGCCCGCTAGGCGGCCGGTGCGACGAGCCGGTAGCCCACGCCGCGTACGGTCTCGATCAGTGCGGGCATGCGCAGTTTGGCCCGCAGGGAGGCGACGTGCACCTCCAGGGTGCGCCCCGTGCCCTCCCAGCTGGTGCGCCAGACCTCGCTGATGATCTGTTCCCGCCGGAACACCACGCCCGGCCGCTGGGCGAGGAGCGCGAGCAGGTCGAACTCCTTGCGGGTCAGCTGGATCACCGTGCCGTCCACCGTGACCTGGCGGGTGGGCAGTTCGATGTGCACGGGGCCGAGCCGCAGCGCGCTGTCGCCGCTGGTCGCGGTGTCCTCATGGACGGTGCGCCGGCTGACGGCGTGGATCCGGGCGAGCAGTTCCCCGGTGTCGTACGGCTTCACCACGTAGTCGTCGGCCCCCAGGTTGAGGCCGTGGATCCGGGAGCGGACGTCGGAACGCGCGGTGACCATGATCACCGGGGTGCCGGTGCGTTTGCGGATCTTGCCGCACACCTCGTAGCCGTCCTGGTCGGGCAGGCCGAGGTCGAGCAGGACCACGCCGAAGCCGGGGCCCTCGGGGACGAGCGCCTGGAGCGCCTCCTCACCGCTGCGCGCGTGCGTGACGTCGAAGCCGTGCCGGGCGAGGATCGCGGACAGCGCCGCAGCGACGTGGTTGTCGTCCTCGACGAGCAGCAGTCTCATCCCCGCCCCCTCCGGTTCAGCAGTCGCACGGTCCCGGTTCTCCATCGGCCACTAAGCCCGCGCACAAGAAGGTTGCCCACGCGCGCGTGCACCATGGCAGTCACGCCGATGGAAGAGGACGGCGTCAAGAGGGTTCCGGTTACCCACCGCATCCGTTACCCGGCCGATACGTGACCAGCTCACAACTGCTACGACACGTGTCCGATTGCTATAGGATCGTGATGCTCAGATTCCCCTCAGATGTAATGACGCATGTCACAGGGGCTCACTACTGTCCTCCGAAACCGAGGAGGACGGAGCCTGAGAGCGATGACCGAAGTATCGGTGGCCAAGGAAGACGTGGCCGCGACAGGCGATCTGGTCGTCCTGAAGAGCGTCAACAAGCACTTCGGCGCGTTGCACGTGCTCCAGGACATCGATCTGACGATCGCTCGCGGCGAGGTCGTCGTGGTCATCGGACCCTCCGGGTCCGGTAAGTCGACCCTGTGCCGCACCATCAACCGCCTGGAGAGCATCGACTCGGGCGCCATCATGATCGACGGCAGGCCGCTGCCCGAGGAGGGCAGGGAACTGGCCCGGCTGCGGGCGGACGTCGGGATGGTGTTCCAGTCCTTCAATCTCTTCGCGCACAAGACCGTGCTCGACAACGTGATGCTGGGACAGGTCAAGGTCCGCAAGGCGGACAAGAAGCAGGCCGAGGAGAAGGCCCGGGCCCTGCTCGACCGGGTCGGCGTCGGCACCCAGGCCGACAAGTACCCCGCGCAGCTCTCCGGCGGGCAGCAGCAGCGCGTGGCCATCGCACGGGCCCTGGCGATGGATCCGAAGGTGATGCTCTTCGATGAGCCGACCTCCGCCCTCGACCCCGAGATGATCAACGAGGTCCTGGAGGTCATGCAGCAACTCGCCCGCGACGGCATGACCATGATCGTCGTCACCCATGAGATGGGCTTCGCGCGCTCGGCCGCCAACCGCGTGGTCTTCATGGCGGACGGCCGCATCGTCGAACAGTCCACGCCGGACCAGTTCTTCAGCAACCCGCGCAGCGACCGGGCCAAGGACTTCCTGTCGAAGATCCTGCACCACTGACGGCGCCCGCACGCATGACGGACGAACCGGCTCACCCGCACCGCCGGCCCGCTTCCTCACCACACGAAGGATGTTCACCATGAAGCTCCGCAAGGTCACCGCAGCCTCCGCCGCCGTGCTCGCCCTCTCCCTGGCCGCCACCGCGTGCGGTTCCGACGACAAGGACGACAGCGGTTCCTCCGGCGGTGGCAAGAAGATCACCGTCGGCATCAAGTTCGACCAGCCCGGCATCGGTCAGAAGACCCCGCAGGGCTACACGGGCTTCGACGTGGACGTGGCCACGTATGTCGCCAAGAAGCTCGGCTACGGCGAGGACAAGATCGAGTGGAAGGAGTCGAAGAGCGCCGACCGCGAGACGATGCTCAAGCGCGGTGACGTCGACTTCATCGCCGCCTCCTACTCGATCACTCCGGAGCGCGAGCAGCAGGTCGACTTCGCCGGCCCGTACCTGCTGGCCCACCAGGACGTGCTGATCCGCGCGGACGACGACAGCATCAAGTCGGCCTCGGACCTCAACAGCAAGAAGCTGTGTTCGGTGACCGGTTCGACCTCGGCGCAGAACGTCCATGACAAGCTGGCTCCCAAGGCCCAGCTCCAGGAGTACCCGACGTACTCGGCCTGTCTGACCGGTCTGCAGAACAAGGCCATCGACGCGCTCACCACGGACGACTCGATCCTCGCCGGCTACGCCTCGCAGTCCCAGTTCAAGGGCAAGTTCAAGCTCGCCGGCCTCAAGATGACCAACGAGAACTACGGCATCGGCGTCAAGAAGGGCAGCGACCTCAAGGACAAGATCAACAAGGCCCTTGAGGACATGGTCTCCGACGGTTCCTGGCAGAAGGCCGTGGACAGCAACTTCGGTCCGGCCAACTACAAGAACGAGCCCGCCCCGAAGATCGGCGACGTCAAGAGCTGAGGCAGCGCCCGACTGGTGCGCCGCCGTGCCGGCGGCGCACCAGGGCATCCCTACACGCGGAAGCGCGGGAGATCGTGTTCGACTTTCTTGAGGGTTACGACCTGCTGGGCGCCTTCTGGGTGACGGTGCAGCTGACGCTGCTGTCCGCCGCGGGCTCCCTGATCTGGGGCACCCTGCTGGCCGCCATGCGGGTGGGCCCGGTGCCGCTGATGCGCGGTTTCGCAACCGCCTACGTGAACATCGTGCGGAACATCCCGCTCACGGTGATCATCCTGTTCACCTCGCTCGGCCTGTACTCGACTTTGAACATCACCATGGGTTCGAACGTCATCGAGACGAGCAACTTCCGGCTGGCCGTGCTCGGCCTGATCGTGTACACGTCCGCCTTCGTCTGTGAAGCGCTGCGCTCCGGCATCAACACGGTGCCGGTCGGGCAGGCCGAGGCCGCCCGGGCGATCGGCCTGAGCTTCACCCAGGTGCTGGGCCTGGTGGTGCTGCCGCAGGCCTTCCGGGCGGCCGTCGGCCCGCTGACGAACGTCCTGATCGCGCTGACCAAGAACACCACGGTGGCGGCCGCGATCGGTGTGGCGGAGGCCGCGTACCTGATGAAGGAAATGGTCGAGAACGAGGCGCAGTTGGTGCTGATCTCAGCCATCATCGCCGTCGGCTTCTGCTGTCTGACGCTGCCGACCGGTCTGCTTCTCGGCTGGGTCGCCAAGAAGGTGGCGGTGAAGCGATGAGTTCCGTCCTGTACGACGCCCAGGGCCCGCGCGCCAAGCGGCGCAACGTCCTCTACACGGTGGTCTTCGCCCTCGCCGCGGCCGCCGTCCTGTGGTGGGTGTTCAGCGCCCTCGCCGACAAGGACCAGTTGGCCTGGGAGAAGTGGAAGCCCTTCCTGGGCGGTACCGAGGCGTACACGACCTACATCTGGCCCGGTCTGGAGAACACCCTCAAGGCCGCCGCCCTGTCCATGATCATCGCGCTGCCGCTGGGCGCGGTCCTCGGCATTGCCCGGCTCTCGGACCACGTGTGGGTGCGCGTCCCGGCCTCGATGGTGGTCGAGTTCTTCCGGGCGATCCCGGTCCTGGTCCTGATGATCTTCGGGATGGCCTGGTACTCCGAGTACACCAATGTCAGCTCGGACGCCCGTCCGCTGTACGCGGTCGTCACCGGCCTCGTGCTGTACAACGCGTCCGTCCTGGCCGAGATCGTCCGGGCCGGCATCCTGTCCCTGCCGCGGGGCCAGTCCGAGGCCGCGATGGCGATCGGTCTGCGCAAGAACCAGACGATGCGGCTGATCCTGCTGCCGCAGGCGGTCACCGCGATGCTCCCGGCGATCGTCAGCCAGCTGGTGGTCATCGTGAAGGACACGGCGCTCGGCGGCGCGGTCCTGACCTTCCCCGAACTGCTCGCCTCGGCCAACACGATGAGCGGCTACTACGGGGCCAACACGATCGCCTCCTTCACCGTGGTGGCCGTGATCTTCGTGGCGATCAACTTCTCGCTCACGTCCTTCGCGGGCTGGCTTGAGCGACGGCTGCGGCAGGGCAAGAAGTCCACCGGCGCGGTGCTGGGCGCCGACGCGGTCGCCGAGCTGGCCGCACCGGGCGAGCACGAAGAGGTGACGAAGATCGGATGATGCCGACGGGGCCCTTGAGCACGACGGGCCCGTTGAGCAGAACGGGCCCCCAACGGGCGTAGCGCGCCCGATGAGACCGACACGCCTGATCAGCCCGATGACCCCGATCAGCCGATGATCTGACAAAGCGACAATTCCCTGAGGGCAGTGGCATGATCGCCACTGCCCTCGGTCACTTGACGCAAACACCGCCAATGGGTTGCATACGTTCTGTGATCGTGCACCCTGCTCCATCTTCCTGTTCACACACGTCCGTCCAGGCACAGCCGCGGGCAGGGGGCGCCGCGCCGTGGACCCGGTGATCATCGTCGGAGCGGGGCCCGTCGGGCTCACGCTCGCCCTGGCGCTGGCCCGCCAGGACGTGCCGTCCGTCGTCCTGGACGAGGGTCCCGGCACCGACGAACCGCGCGCCGCGCGCACCGTCGTACTGCGTGAGGACACCGCCGCGCTGGTGAGCCGGCTCACCGGCGTCCCGCTCGCCGAGCGGGGGCTGCGCTGGGCCGGATGGCGGTCGCTACGGCGCAAGCAGGTGACGGGCGAGATCGAGTTCGACGACGCGGAGCCGGGCCCACTGCATCTCGCGCAGCACGCGCTGACCGGCGCCCTGCGCGCCGCGCTCGCCGACGAACCGCTGGCCGGGCTGGCCGTGAACAGCCGTCTCGACACGATCGAGCAGGAACGCTCCGGCGTCACCGCCCACACCCGGGACCCGGGCGGCACCTGGTGGCGCGGCAGCTATCTCGTCGGCTGCGACGGTCCCCGCTCCACCGTGCGCAAGCTCCAGGACATCCGCTTCCCCGGCCGTACAGCGGTGGAGCGGCACGCCGTGGCCGCACTGCGCGCCGAACTGCCCCGGCCCGACTGGGGGTTGCTGCACCGGCTGCCGCCGTGGCGGGCGTCCGGGCCGTTCGCCGGCGAGGTGACCGCCCGCCCCCTGCCGGACGGCGTGTGGCGCCTGGACTGGCTGCTGCCGCCCGGCAAGGACCTCGTCACGCCGGAACTCCTCGTGGCCCGCGTCCGCGAGACCCTGGCCGGCTGGACGGGCGGCACCACACCGCCGTACGAACTCCTCGACACCGGGGTCCATACGGTGCACCACCGGCTCGCCCGCCGGTGGCGGGTGGGGCGGGTGTTCCTCGCCGGGGACGCCGCCCATCTGCTGGGCGCGCTCGGCACCCAGGGCCTCGACGAGGGGCTGAGGGACGCCGACAACCTCGCCTGGAAGCTGGCGCCGGCCTGGCACCACGGCCGGCACGAGGCGCTGCTCGACTCCTACCAGGCGGAGCGGCGCGCCGTGGTCGCCGCGCGGCTGCGCGCCACCGACCAGGTGCTGCCGGTGCTGCGCGGCGGTGGCGGACTGCGCGCCTACGTCCCCGGCACCGCACGCGGGCACGACGCGCTGCTCACGGACGGTCATCTGGGACGGGGGCAGCTCGGCACACCGGGGACGTACGCCGACTCCCCGCTCGCGCCCGGGCACCTCGATGCCGAGGTCCCGGTCGACACGCCGTCGGGCGCCCAGGTCAGCGACGTGCGGGTCACCGCGGAGGACGGCGCCTTCGTCCGGCTGCGGGACCGTCTCGGCCGCGGGGCGCTGCTGGTCGTCCTGATCGCTCCGGGCACGGGTGTGTGGGACCGCAAGCACTGGGTGACCGCCGGGATCATGCCCCGTCTGGCGGCGGCGGTGGCCGCGCTGCCGTACCCGGCCGAGCTGCTGGTCGCCGAGGCCTACCCCGGCGCGCCCGCGCACACAGTGCTGCTCGTCCGCCCCGACGGGCACCTGGTCACCGCGCTGGGCGGGGTCCGGCCGGCCGACCTGTACTCGGCCGCGCAGGCGGCGCTGGGCGGCGCCGAGAAGGAGGAGGCCGAGGCCGCTGCGGGGGCGGGTTCCGGGGCGCGCTGACCCTTCCCTTTTTCCTGGTCTTCCCCTGGTCCGGTCCACATTCCGACGACGAGTTGACCGCTGCGCTCCCGCAGTGGTGTACTCCGCTTCGTGATCGACACCTGTGTGCGCCTGTGGCGGAGGGTCCATATGGACCTGGTCCGCTATGCAGGCTGCGTGTGTCGCCGCACCTGCTGAATTCGCACCCCCCTCTCATCTGCGCGCCCCATCTGACCTGCGGCGCGCTCTCGGCGAACGCTCAACAGGACGGTGTACGTGTCTGTCTCTCCCTCCGCATCCGCTCCCTCCGCCGCCCCGGCCACCGGTGCCGCGGCGGCCCCGCCCACTCAGGCGGACCTCCTCGACTTCGTCCGGCGGACCGCCGCCGACGCCGAACTGATCGCCTCGCTTCCGCTCGACCCGGAGGGGCGCACCTGGGTGCGCCTGGACGGGCCCGGCGGCAGTGAGGCCTGGCTGATCGGGTGGCCCCCCGGTACCGGCACCGGCTGGCACGACCACGCCGAGTCGATCGGCGCCTTCCTCACCGCGGCGGGCGAGTTGAAGGAGAACTCGTTCGCCGCCCGGCTGCCCACCGACGGCTGGAAGACACTGGAACTCAGCGAGGACGTGGACCGCGAACGGCGGCTGCCGGCCGGGCGGGGTCGTTCCTTCGGTCAGCACCATGTCCACGAGGTGCTCAACGAGTCCGCCGAACGGCATGCCGTTTCCGTCCACGCCTACTACCCGCCCCTGCCGCAGATCCGCCGCTACAGCCGCAGCGGCCAGGTACTGCGTCTGGAGCAGGTGGAGCGCCCCGAGGACTGGCAGTGACCGAGTCGTCGGGCGCGAGCAGGGCCGAACCGCCGCTCGGCATCGACGAGTTGCTGGAGCAGGTGCGTGCGGGCTATCGGCGGATCGAGCCCCGCGAGGCGTATGACGCGGCGCAGGGCGGGGAGGCCCTGCTGGTCGACATCCGGTACGCGGCGCTGCGCGAGCGCGACGGGCTGATCCCCGGCGCGCTGGTCATCGAGCGCAACGAACTGGAGTGGCGCCTCGATCCCCAGGGCAGCCATCGCTCGCCCGAGGCCACCGGCCATGATCTGCGCGTCGTGGTGATCTGCAACGAGGGCTACGCGTCCAGTCTGGCGGTCTCCTCCCTGCACCGGCTGGGTCTGCACCGGGCCACGGACCTGATCGGCGGTTTCCAGGCGTGGAAGGCGGCGGGGCTGCCGGTGGCGTCCTGACCCAGGGCTTCCTCTCCGCCGGGCCGTGCTCCCCCGGCCCTCCACGTCCGGCGTTCCGGGTCCGGGAGGAGGCCGGGGGACGGCGTCGGCACCGGTCCTCGATGGCGAGGCGGCTCGGCGGCTCGCCGGTCCCGCCCTCGTGACCAAGCTCGTCGGCCTGACCCCGGTGGGTCAGAACTCCTCACGGTCGAGGAACTCCGTGTCCTCGCCCTCTTCCTCCAGCGCCCGCCGGACCACCCGGAGGGCCATGCCCTCGGGGTAGCCCTTGCGGGCGAGCATCCCGGCCAGGCGCCGTATGCGTCTGTCCCGGTCGAGGCCGCGGGTGGAGCGCAGTTTGCGGGCGACGAGGTCGCGGGCGGTCGACTCCTCCTGCTCGGCGTCGAGTTGGGCCACGGCCTCGTCGATCAGTGCCGAGTCGACCCCTTTGGTGCGCAGTTCCCGGGCGAGCGCGCGACGGGCCAGCCCCCGGCCGTGGTGCCGCGACTCCACCCAGGCGCCGGCGAACGCACCGTCGTCGATCAGACCGACTTCCTCGAACCGCGACAGCACCTCCTCGGCGACGTCCTCCGGGATCTCCTTCTTGCGCAGGGCGTCCGCCAGTTGCTTGCGTGTGCGCGGGGTCCCGGTGAGCAGGCGCAGACAGATCGCCCGCGCCCGCTCAGCCGGGTCCCCTGGAGACTCCTCCTGCTCGGCCCTCGATGAGGAGAAGGAGCCTCCGTCTTCGTCGGCCGGTCCCCCGAAGCCCCGCCGACGACGCCCGCGCGGGCCGCCGCCACGCCGCCCGCCACCGGGCGGTCCGCCCCCGTGTGGTCCTTCGCCGCGGGGCCCACCCCCGTGGGGCCCCACGCCTTGTGTCCCCTCGCCGTGAGGGCCGTCCCCGTACCGTCCCTCGTCGTGGCGGCCGTCCCCGTACCGCCCCTCGTCGTGGGGCCGGCCGCTGTGGGGCTCGTCGCCGTACGGGTCCCGCGGGCCGTCGGGGCCGCAGGCGTCGGCCCCTTCGCAGGATCCGCCCCACAACGGCCGGTCGCCGTCGAACGCCCCCTCGCCGTCCGGGCCGTCGCCCGGCCGGGTGGGACCGACGCCACCTCTGCCCGTCCGCTCCCGGTGAGCGTCGAAGTGCGCGTACTCGGCCCAGTCGGTTCGTCGTGTCACGGGTCAGCTCTTGGCTGCGGCGGCCTTGGGCTTGGTGGCCTTGGCGGCTGCCGGGGCGGGCGCCGTCTTCGCCGCGTCACCCGGAGCGGTGGCGACCACCGCGGCCGGTTCGGCGGCGGGCTCCTCCGGCCGCACTCCGACGCCCAGCTTCTCCTTGATCTTCCTCTCGATCTCGTTGGCCAGGTCAGGGTTGTCCTTGAGGAAGTTGCGCGCGTTCTCCTTGCCCTGGCCGAGCTGGTCGCCCTCGTACGTGTACCAGGCGCCGGCCTTGCGGACGAAGCCGTGCTCCACGCCCATGTCGATCAGGCCGCCCTCGCGGCTGATGCCCTGGCCGTAGAGGATGTCGAACTCGGCCTGCTTGAAGGGCGGCGCGACCTTGTTCTTGACGACCTTGCAGCGGGTGCGGTTGCCGACCGCTTCCGTACCGTCCTTCAGTGTCTCGATACGGCGGATGTCGATGCGCACCGAGGCGTAGAACTTCAGGGCCCGGCCGCCGGTCGTGGTCTCCGGGGAGCCGAACATGACGCCGATCTTCTCGCGGAGCTGGTTGATGAAGATGGCGGTGGTCTTGGACTGGTTGAGCGCGCTGGTGATCTTCCGCAGCGCCTGGCTCATCAGCCGGGCCTGCAGACCCACATGGCTGTCGCCCATCTCGCCCTCGATCTCCGCGCGCGGGACGAGCGCGGCGACGGAGTCGATGACGATCAGGTCGAGCGCGCCTGAGCGGACCAGCATGTCCACGATCTCCAGCGCCTGCTCGCCGTTGTCCGGCTGGGACAGGATCAGGTTGTCGATGTCGACGCCCAGCTTGCGCGCGTACTCGGGGTCGAGGGCGTGCTCCGCGTCCACGAACGCGACCTGGCCGCCTGCCTTCTGCGCGTTCGCCACGGCGTGCAGGGTCAGGGTCGTCTTGCCGGAGGACTCGGGTCCGTAGATCTCGACGACACGGCCGCGCGGCAGGCCGCCGACGCCAAGGGCCACGTCGAGCGCGGTCGACCCGGTCGGGATGATCTCGATGGGCTCCTTCGACCGCTCGCCCATGCGCATGACCGCGCCCTTGCCGAATTGCCGTTCAATCTGCGCGAGCGCGGCGTCGAGCGCCTTCTCGCGGTCGGTTCCTGCCATGGGTTCCACCCGGTTTGCTTGAGTCGATCGCTTCACGTCAAAGACGCTAACGCCTGCCACTGACAATGCGTCCCGACGCCGACCCGGCCTGTGGATAACTCCGGCACTTCTCCACCCGAACCGGGCCGAAACCCCCCGTCGAGAACCTCGCCTGGACCTCCAGGAGAATGGATGTTCGATTTTCGTGTCAAGCGCACCACACGGCACTTACGCTCGTCCAGCCACCGCGCCCCGGCCGCCGAAGAGCCACCGGCCGACCGGCGCCGCCGCGCACGGCGCGGGTGGCGACGCCGCTGTGCGGCCTTGCGGGCCGTGAAAGGGTCGGGGCATGGCTCACTCACCCATGCGGATCAATGCCCTCATCCTCGATGCCGTCAACCCCGAGCGGCTGGCCGCGTTCTGGTCCGATCTGCTCGGCAGGCCGGTCGTGGGCCGCACCGGACCGTATGTCTGGCTGCGGCGCGAGAACGGCCTGGGCCTGGGCTTCCAGCAGACCGCCGAGCGGAAGTCGGGCAAGAACCGCATGCACTTCGACATCACTTCACCCGACCCGGCCGCCGAGCAGCAGCGGGTCGAGGCGATCGGCGGGCGCAGGCTGGAGGAGTATGCGGACGGCGGGTTCCTGGTGATGGCCGACCCCGAGGGCAATGAGTTCTGCATCATCCCCGAGGGCCCCTTCGAGCTGGACGACGAGGGACGCGCGAACTACCTCGGCTGACCGGCATTCCCGTCCGGGCCCAGCGCGTCATCGACCGGCCCTGAGGCCGGCCGGCCTCCCGGAGTATCAGCGGACCACGTCGAAGACCTGCTTCTGCAGGCCGTTGGCGTAGACGTCGTCTAATTGTCGGTTTGAGGTCGCCGCGTCCGCCGCACCGCTGCTTCCCCCGGCGTACGGCGGGTGTCTTCGGCTGTACGACGACCTTGGGTCACGCGCTCGGGAGTCTTGACGCATGGATGATCCGCGCCCCGTCGAGCGTCTCTGTCACGCGATCGGTCTGCTTCTCGTCGTCTCCGGTGTCGTGCACCTGGCCGTGTTCGCCGTCGACGGCGGCCCCTGGTACGGCCCCGTCTCCTGGCGCAAACCCGTCACGTTCGGGCTCTCCTTCGGCGCGACGCTGATCGCGATCACCTGGGTCACCTCGTATCTGCGCATCGAGGCGCGGTTGCGTGCCGTCCTGCTCACCGTGTTCGCCGTCGACTGCGTGGTGGAGGTCGGCGGCATCACCCTGCAGGCGTGGCGCCGGGTGCCCTCGCACCTCGACATGGAGACGCCCTTCGACACCGCGGTGTCCATGACGCTCGCGATCGGCGGCGGCGTCCTCGTGGTGCTGCTCACCGTGTTCGCGGTGGCCGCCTTCCGGCACCGGCCGGCCGGCCCTCCGGGCATGGCGCCGGCGGTACGTGCGGGATTCGCCGTCCTGCTCGTGGCACTCGCCTCGGGTGCCGCGATGATCGCGCGCGGGGTGGTGCTCACCCGCACCGGCCATCAGGTGGCCGCCTACCACTCGACGGCCCCGCTCAAGCCGCTGCACGGGGTGAGCCTGCACGCCGTCCTGGTGCTGCCGGCGCTGGCCTGGCTGCTGTCCCGCACACCCTGGAGCGAACGGGCCCGGCGGCGTACCGTGGCCGTCGCGATCGGCTGCTACGCGGCCGCGGTCGCCGCAGCCGGGGTCTTCGCGTTCCTCACGTACTGAACGCGGCGCGCAGTGAACACGGCGCCGCGCCCGATCCTCAGGCGGAGCCCTCCTCCCGGGCCTCCGGTTCGCCCGGTCCCGGTCGCCGCGTCCACTGCGTCCACGCGCGCGTGAGACGGCCGGGCCCACTCGTACCGCGCGCCCGATGGCCCTGCACTCTGGGGTCGTCCGTGACGTCGTACCGCTTCACGTACGCGCCCAGGAACGCCTGCAGCGTGGCGACCGCGGGGATCGCGATGAGCGCGCCGACGGCGCCGAGCAGCGCGGTGCCCGCGATGACCGACCCGAAGGCGACCGCGGGGTGGATGTCGACGGTCTTCGAGGTGAGCTTGGGCTGCAGCCCGTAGTTCTCGAACTGCTGGTAGATCACGACGAAGACCAGGACCCACACCGCGTACCAGGGATCGACCGTGAACGCGATCAGCATGGGCAGCGCACCCGCGAGGTACGTGCCGATGGTCGGGATGAACTGGGAGACCAAACCCACCCAGACGCCCAGGACGGGTGCGTAGGGCACGCCCAGGGCCTGGAGCAGTATGTAGTGCGCGATCCCGGAGACGAGCGCCATGAGCCCGCGGGAGTACAGGTAGCCGCCCGTCTTGTCCACGGCGATCTCCCAGGCGCGCAGCACCTCCGCCTGGCGTGCGGGCGGCAGCACCGAGCACAGGGCGCGACGCAGCCGCGGCCCGTCGGCGGCGAAGTAGAACGAGAACAGCCCGACCGTCAGCAGCCGGAACAGGCCGCCGAGCACCTGGGCGGACACGTCGAGCACCCCGGCGGCGCTGGTCTGCGCGTACTTGCGCAGCCAGTCGGAGTGCAGCAGCCCCTCCTGGACGTCGACCCGTCTGAGTTCGGTGTGGAACGTCTCGTTGATCCAGTTGATGACCGAGTCGAGGTAGTCGGGGAAGCCCTCGACCATCTTGACGATCTGGCCCGCGAGCATCGAGCCGAGCAGGGTGACGAACCCCGCCGTGACGATCACCAGGCCGAGGAAGACCAGGAAGGTGGCGAAGCCGCGGCGCATGCCGCGCCCGGCCATCCAGCTCACCGCCGGCTCGATGGCGAGGGCCAGGAAGAAGGCGATGAGGACGTTGATCAGCAGACCGGTCAGCTGGTGGAAGGCCCAGCTGCCCAGCTGGAACGTGGCGATGAGGGCGAGCGCGAGCACCATGGCGCGCGGCAGCCAGCGCGGCATGCGGGCGCCCGGCGCGGCGCTGTCGGCCGGAGGCCGGGCGGGCGGCGTCGTGCCGGGCGGGGATGCGTGCCGGGTGATCTGCCCGGTCTCGTCAGTGGGGGCCACGGGACAAGTCTCGCCCACGGCACCGACATCCCGCTGCCCCCTCCGGTCCTCGTGACCGATCAGCGCCTTTCCCCCGGCACGTCCATGACGGTGCAGACCACGCGCCACACGTCCTTGGCGTCCCAGCCGGCGTCCAGCGCCTGGTGCACCGTGCGTCCGCCCAGCTCCGCCATCACATGATCGCGCGCGAACGTGTCGGCGTATCCCGAACCGAAATGGTCCGCCATCCGCTGCCAGAAGACCGTCAACCGCATGACTCCAGTATCCCGCCCCTGAGGGTGGGCCCTGCCCGGGACCACGTGCCGAGACCGCTTTCCGCCCTACGGTCTGTCGCATGGCCGAAACCGGAGCTTCCCCACTCCCCCCTACGCCCACGGCGCGCTCCCCGCTTTTCCGCGCCGAGCACTTCGTCTGGCTCACCGCGCGCGTGCTGGAGCAGCGCCTGTTCGCGTACCACTTCCTGAACGGCGGCGCCGATCCGGTGGAGACGGCACTGGACGCCTATCGCAACGAGGACGGCGGGTACGGCCACGCCCTGGAGCCCGATCTGCGCGGCCCGGTCAGCCGGCCACCGCACACCGGTCACGCGCTGAACGTCCTGGACGCCATCGGACGCTGCGGCGGACAGCGGGTGGAACGCGTGTGCCGCTATCTGACGTCCGTGTCCACGGCGGACGGCGCCCTGCCGCCGGTCGGTCCCGACGACCCACGCGGCTACCCGACTGCCCCGTCCGTGCCGGTCGTGGACGACCTGCCGAGCGACCTCCTCGCCACCGCTCCGGTGGTCGGTCTGCTGCACCACAACGAGGTGTGGCACGCCTGGCTGTTCCGGGCCACGGACTTCTGCTGGCGGGCCGTGGAGTCGCTGGAGAGGCCCCACCCCGGTGAGATCACGGCGGCGGTGGCCTTCCTGGACGCCGCGCCCGACCGCCCGCGCGCGAAGGCACTCGCCGACCGGCTGGGCCGCCTGGTGCGGGAGCAGCGGCTCGCGACGCTGGATGCGGACCGTCCGGCGGACCGGCCCGCCACGCCTGACCAGCCCGTCGCGTCCGGCCACGATCCGGCGGAGCGCCACTTGCCGCACGACTTCGCCCGGACTCCGCACTCGCTCGCGCGCGCGTGGTTCACCGACACCGAGATGGCGCGCTCGCTGGACCTCCTCGCCGCGCAGCAGCAGGAGGACGGCGGCTGGCCGGCCCGCCGCCCCCGGCGAGCCCCGGGCATCACCCTGGAGGCCCGCCCCCTGGTCACGATCGAGGCCCTGCGCACGCTGAGAGCACACGGCCGGCACGTGGGTTGACGCACATGGGCCGGCACGGACGCCAGCCCGCCACGCGTGGGCCCGTGCGGGGCTGAGCAGGCGCCGGTCGGTTCGGCCCCGGCGTCAGCCGCCCATGGCGCGCCCTCCCGCCGTCACCAGCACCGCCGCCGCGACGACGAGCAGGAACGGGGCGCGCAGCATCAGCGCCACGGAGGCCGCCGCGAGCCCCGCCGCCCGGGCGTCCAGCACGAGCGCGTGGCCGTCTGCGAACGTCTGCTGCGCCGTGAGGGCGGCGAGGAGGGCGACGGGCAGCAGGGCGGCGAGCCGCTTGACGAGCGGCCGCTCCAGGGCGCCCGCGGGCACCAGCAGGCCGGCGAGTTTGACCGCGTAGCAGCCGAGGGCGGTGGCCCCGATGGCGATCCAGGTGTTCACCATGTTTCCTCTGTCGTCCGGTCCGGTGTCGTGCGATCTGGTGCGGCCTGAGGGCGAGGGGAGCCGCCGCGGGCCCGTCCGCCGCGGCGGCCCTCCACGAACAGGGCGAGCGGCGCCGCGAGCGCGGCCACCAGCACCGGCACCCCGGCGGGCAGGACGGGCAGCAGACCGAGCCCCAGGAACACCGCGAGGCCCGCCACGGCTCGCTCGGTCACGGAGTTCAGCATGGGTGCGAGCAGCGCGAGGAAGACCGCGGGTCCGGCCGCGTCGAGGCCCCACGCGTCGGTGTCCCCGATGGCCTCGGCGCCCAGGGCTCCGAGCAGCGTGGTGAGGTTCCACAGCACGTACAGGCTGATCCCGGTGACCAGGAAGCCGAGGCGGGCAGCGCGCCGGGTCGGCTGTGCCAGCGACACCGCGGTGGTCTCGTCGATCACCCACTGGGCCGCGAACGGCCGCACCACTCGGCCGAGGGCCAGCAACTGGGACAGACGCAGCCCGTAGAACGCGTTGCGCACCCCCAGGAAGAAGGCACCCGCCGCGGCCGTGACCGGGCTGCCACCGGCCGCCAGCGCTCCCACGAGCGCGAACTGGGAGGCGCCGGTGAACACCAGGAGGCTGAGCACACAGGTCTGCGGCACGCTCAGTCCGCCGCCGGCCGAGGTCACCCCGAAGGCGAAGCCGGACAGCCCTACGGCGACGCCGACTCCGAGTGCGTCCCGGACGACGGCGGAGTCGGCTTTCCCTGGGTCTTCGGCGCGTATGTCTGCGAGAGCTGTCTGTTCTGCCACGCCTCGGACGGTACGAGCAGCCGCCGCCGCGGGTCTTGTACGTTCTTGCGCTCACGCTGGTACGCCCCGGGAGGCACGCCGACGATCCGGGCGAAGTGGCGGTTGAGGTGCGGCTGGTCGGTGAACCCGACGGTGACGGCCGCCTGGGCCGGGGTCGTGCCGGCGTCCAGCAGGCGCCGCGCCCGACGCACCCGGGCGTCGGTCAGCCAGGCGTGCGGCGGCATGCCGTAGGCGTCGCGGAAGGCCCGCAGCAGGGCGAAGGGGCTGGTTCCGAGGTCGGCGGCGAGCCGTTCCAGCGTGGGCGGCTCGGTCATCCGCTCCTCCAGCACGGCACGCGCGCGTGCCGCGATCCGGGCTCCGGCCGACCGCACCTCGTGCCGGGGCACCGGCCCGCCGTTCAGCCGCAGCAGCCGGGTCACCGCCACCCGCAGCAGAGTGTCGGCGGCGAGCGCGTTGCCCTCGTCGGCGGCGCGCAGCACCTGGTGGACCAGGCCGACCGCGTACGGGTCGTCGAGGACGGGGCTGACGAAGCCGGGGGTGCCCCGGATCCCGGTGGTCTCGGCGGCTATGGCGGCCACCACGTCGGGCGACGGGTAGACGGCTCCGTACCGCCAGCCCTCGGGGCCGCCCGCCCGGCCGGTGTGTGTGGTGTCCGGGTTGACCAGCGCCAGGGCTCCGGCGCCGGCGGCGACGTCCGACCCGCGGTGGTGGAAGACCTCGACGCCGTCGACGATGGCCGCGATCACGAAGTGCTCATGGGTGTGCCGGACGAAGGTCTTGCGGATGTAGCGGGCGCGCAGCAGGTCGACACCGGGCAGTTCCTCGTACTGCCAGTGCCGCGCCAGCTCGCCCGACCCCGCCATGCGGTCATTGTCCGTCACACCGTCGCCGCGGCCACGCCGCCGTCGGTCCGGCCGCGGCCCCGGCTGATGCGGTCCGGGTCCCGCCGATGCCGTCAGCGGCCCCCGTCGATGCGGACCTGGCCCCGCCGATGCCATCAGCGGCCCCCGCCAGTACGGTCCCGGTCCCCGCCGGTGCCGTCACGGTCGCGGCGCCCGTCTGCGCGGTCCCGGTCCCCGCCGGTCCGGTCACGATCGCCGTCGGCACCCGGCATACCTGCACCCGCACCCGCACCCGCACCCGCACCCGCACCCGCACCCGCACCCGCACCGACACGACACCGGCACCGGCACCGGCACCGGCACCGGCACCGGCGGCATTTGCCCAGGTCACAGCGTTTGTCAGTGCTCGGGTGCAGGATGGACGCATGGTCAGCTCCGCACATCGAGCCCTCGACGGCTTCTCCCCCGCGACCCGCGGCTGGTTCACGGGGGCCTTCTCCGCGCCCACCGCGGCCCAGGCGGGCGCGTGGCAGGCCATCCGGGAGGGCTCCGACGTGCTGGTGGTGGCCCCGACCGGCTCCGGCAAGACGCTGGCCGCGTTCCTCGCCGCCCTGGACCAGCTCGCCTCGACCCCGCCGCCGGCCGACCCGAAAAAGCGCTGCCGTGTGCTGTACGTCTCACCGCTCAAGGCCCTCGCGGTCGACGTCGAGCGCAACCTGCGCAGCCCGCTGACCGGCATCCGGCACGAGTCCCTGCGCCTGGGCCTGCCCGAGCCCGAGGTCAAGGTCGGCATCCGCTCCGGCGACACCCCGGCTGCCGAGCGCCGTGCCCTGTCCACACGCCCGCCGGACATCCTGATCACCACCCCCGAATCCCTGTTCCTGATGCTGACCTCGGCCACCCGCGACGCGCTGACCGGCGTCGAGACGGTGATCCTGGACGAGGTGCACGCGGTGGCGGGTACCAAGCGCGGCGCGCATCTCGCGCTCTCCCTGGAGCGGCTGGACGAATTGCTGCCCAGGCCGGCCCGCCGCATCGGGCTGTCGGCGACCGTCCGCCCGGTCGACGAGGTGGCCCGGTACCTCTCGCCGCGTCGCAAGGTGGAGATCGTCCAGCCCAAGTCAGGCAAGGAGTTCGACCTCTCCGTCGTCGTCCCGGTGGAGGACCTGGGCGAGCTGGTCGGTTCCCCGGTCGCCGACGGCGGCGAGAGCGCGGAGCGGCCGTCGATCTGGCCGCATGTGGAGGAGCGGATCACCGACCTGGTGCAGGCCCACCGGTCGACGATCGTGTTCGCGAACTCCCGGCGCCTCGCCGAGCGCCTGTGCAACCGGCTCAACGAGATCGCCTACGAGCGGGCGACCGGCGAGCCCCTGGAGGAGCACCACTCCCCCGCCCAGCTGATGGGCGGGTCGGGCGCGGCCCAGGGCGCACCGCCGGTCATCGCCCGCGCCCACCACGGCTCGGTCTCCAAGGAGCAGCGTGCCCTGGTCGAGGAGGACCTGAAGGCGGGCCGGCTGCCCGCCGTGGTGGCCACCTCCAGCCTGGAGCTGGGCATCGACATGGGCGCGGTCGACCTCGTCGTGCAGGTGGAGTCCCCGCCCTCCGTCGCCTCCGGCCTGCAGCGTGTCGGCCGTGCCGGTCACCAGGTGGGCGCCGTCTCCACCGGCGTGGTCTTCCCGAAGTACCGCGGCGACCTCGTGCAGGCCGCCGTCGTCACCGAGCGGATGCGCTCCGGCGCCATCGAGTCGCTGAAGGTCCCCGCCAACCCGCTGGACGTCCTCGCCCAGCAACTGGTCGCCATGACGGCGCTGGACACCTGGCAGGTCGACGACCTGCTGGCCACCGTGCGCCGTGCCGCACCGTTCGCCTCGCTCCCGGAGTCGGCGTTCACGGCCGTCCTGGACATGCTCGCGGGCCGCTATCCGTCCGACGCCTTCGCCGAACTGCGTCCGCGCGTGGTGTGGGACCGGGTCGCCGGCACCGTCACCGGCCGCCCCGGCGCACAGCGGCTCGCCGTCACCTCCGGGGGCACGATCCCCGACCGGGGACTCTTCGGCGTCTTCCTCGCCGGCGCGGACCCGAAGAAGGGCGGCGGCCGGGTCGGCGAACTCGACGAGGAGATGGTCTACGAGTCGCGCGTGGGAGACGTCTTCACCCTGGGCACCAGTTCCTGGCGCATCGAGGACATCACGCGCGACCGCGTTCTGGTCTCCCCGGCACCCGGTGTGCCGGGCAGGCTGCCCTTCTGGAAGGGCGACCAGTTGGGCCGCCCGCTCGAACTGGGCCGCGCCGTGGGCGCGTTCCTGCGCGAGGTCGGCTCGCTCCCGAAGGACGACGCCCGGTTGCGACTGCTCGCCGCGGGCCTCGACGCCTGGGCCGCGGACAACGTCCTGTCCTATCTGGACGAGCAGCGCGAGGCGTGCGGTCACGTCCCCGACGACCGGACGATCGTGGTGGAGCGCTTCCGCGACGAGCTGGGCGACTGGCGTGTCGTCGTCCACTCCCCGTTCGGTGCGCAGGTGCACGCCCCGTGGGCTCTCGCGCTCGGCGCCCGCCTGTCCGAGCGGTACGGCATGGACGCGCAGGTCATGCACGCCGACGACGGCATCGTGCTGCGCCTGCCCGACGCCGACCTGATGGGCCTCGATCTGCTCGACCAGGAGCCCATGAAGGCGTCCACGGCCTACGACGCCGAGCAGGCGCCGGTCGGCGCGGCGGACGTCGCCTTCGACAAGGGCGAGGTCGACCAGGTTGTCACCGACCAGGTCGGCGGCTCGGCGCTGTTCGCCTCCCGCTTCCGTGAGTGCGCCGCCCGCGCGCTGCTGCTGCCGCGCCGCAACCCCGGCCGCCGCACCCCGCTGTGGCAGCAGCGCCAGCGGGCCGCGCAACTGCTCCAGGTGGCGAGCGAGTTCGGCTCGTTCCCGATCGTCCTGGAGGCGGTCCGCGAGTGTCTCCAGGACGTCTTCGACGTCCCCGGGCTCACCGAGCTGATGGGGGACATCGAGTCCCGCAGGGTGCGCCTGGTGGAGGTGACGACTCCCGAGCCGTCGCCGTTCGCGCGGTCCCTGCTGTTCGGCTACGTCGCCCAGTTCCTGTACGAGGGCGACTCCCCGCTGGCCGAACGCCGCGCCGCCGCCCTGTCGCTGGACTCGCGGCTGCTGGCCGAGCTGCTGGGCCAGGCGGAGCTGCGCGAACTGCTCGACGCTGAGGTGCTGACCGAGCTGGAGCGGGAGCTCCAGTGGCTCACCGAGGACCGCCGGGTCAAGGACGTCGAGGGCGTGGCCGACCTGTTGCGGCTGCTCGGGCCGCTGACCGAGGCCGAACTGACCGAGCGTGGCACCGACCCACGGTGGGCCGGGGAGCTGGCCGCCGCCCGCCGCGCCATCCGGGTCCGGATCGCCGGATCGGACCACTGGGCGGCCGTCGAGGACGCGGGCCGTCTGCGCGACGCGCTCGGCACTGCGCTGCCGGTCGGAGTGCCCGAGGCCTTCACCGAGCCGGTCAAGGACCCGCTCGGCGACCTCCTCGCCCGGTACGCGCGCACCCACGGCCCGTTCACCTCGGCCACCGCGGCGGCCCGCTTCGGCCTGGGCGTGGCGGTCACGGAGGGGGCCCTGCAGCGGCTCGCGGCGGGCGGCCGGGTCGTCCAGGGCGAGTTCCATCCCGCGGGGATCGGCCAGGAGTGGTGCGACGCGGCCGTCCTGCGCAGGCTGCGCCGCCGTTCGCTGGCCGCGCTGCGGCACGAGGTGGAGCCGGTGCCGCCGCCCGCGCTGGCGCAGTTCCTGCCGCAGTGGCAGCACATCGGGAAGGGACACGGCCTGCGCGGCACCGACGGACTGGTGCGCGCCGTCGAGCAGTTGCAGGGTGCGTCCGTCCCGGCGTCCGCCCTGGAGAAGCTGGTCCTGCCGTCGCGGGTGGCGAACTACAGTGCGTCGATGCTCGACGAACTCACCTCGGCCGGTGAGATCGTCTGGGCGGGAGCGGGGGCGCTGCCCGGCAAGGACGGCTGGGTGTCGCTGTACCTGGCGGACGCGGCCCCGCTGCTGCTGCCGCCGCCGCACCCCCTGGAGCTGACCGCGCTGCACCAGTCGGTGCTGGACGCCCTCTCCGGCGGCTACGGCCTGTTCTTCCGGCAGATCACCGACCAGGTCCGCGCCACCACCCACCCGGAGGCCACCGATCCCCAACTGGCCGATGCCCTCTGGGACCTGGCCTGGTCCGGGCGGCTGACGAACGACACGCTCACCCCGATGCGCTCGCTGCTGGGTTCGGGCCGCACGGCGGGCTCCACGGCCCACCGGGCCAGGCGCACCGTCCCGCGCGGTCGCTACGGCTCGCTGACGGCCGCCGCCCGCCCCGTCTCCCGCGCCGGCCCGCCGACCGTCGCGGGTCGCTGGTCCCTGCTCCCGGAGCGCGAGCCGGACGGCACCGTGCGCGCCCACGCTCTGGCCCGCACGCTGCTCGACCGGCACGGTGTGGTCACCCGGGGAGCGGTCGCCGCCGAGGGCGTGGAGGGCGGTTTCTCGGCCGTCTACCGGATCCTGTCGGCCTTCGAGGAGAGCGGCCAGGCCCGGCGCGGCTATGTCGTCGAAGGGCTGGGCGCCGCGCAGTTCGCGATGGACGGGGCGGTCGACCGGGTGCGAGCGGTCGCGAACGCCCGCGAGCGCGGCGACGGCCTGCCCGCCCCCGGCGCCGCGAACGGCAGCCCGCGCGGCTTCCCGGGGAACGGCACCCCGGGATCCACGGGGGAGGATATCCCCGACTTCGCGCGCGAGGGCTTCCAGGGCTTCGGCTCGCCCGACGACGACGCTTCGGCCACCGGGTTCGACCCGGCCTCCGGCACGTTCGGCGGGCCGGGCGGAACGGAAGGAACCGAAGGGACGGACGGGACCGGCGGAACCGACTGGGCGTACCCGGAGGAAGACTTCTCCTGGCCCCCCGGGAACCGCACCGCACCGGGCGACTACGTCTCCTCCAAGGACCTCAGGGACCTCGCCTCCCCCGGGCACGGCGGCCCCCGAGGGGGACCTGCCCTGCCGTACGGCGCCGGACACGGCGGCCGCCGTACCCGTACCTCCGCCGCCGACACCCGGGCGGTCGTCCTCGCCGCGGCCGACCCGGCGAACGCCTACGGCTCGGCCCTGCCCTGGCCCGAGCCGCCGACCGGGGCCGGGCACAAGCCGGGCCGCAAGGCGGGTTCGCTGGTGGTGCTGGTGGACGGCGAGCTGACGCTCTACATGGAGCGGGGCGGCAAGACCCTGCTGGCCTGGCCCGCCGCCGCGGACACCGAGCCCGCCGACGACCCCCGACTCCGGGCCGCCGCGGACGCCCTGGCCGCCGCCGCCCGCGCGGGCGCCCTGGGAACGGTCACGGTGGAGCGCGTGAACGGCGCCTCGGCGCTCACCTCCCCCGTCGGCACTCTCCTGGAAGGAGCCGGTTTCGTGGCGACCCCGCGCGGCCTGCGCCTCAGAGCCTGAGCAACGGCCGGCCCACCGCCTGATCCGCGCACGGGCAGGCACCGCCCGCCGCGGCGGTGGCGGATGCGCCCCGCACGGCCGCCGTCGGCGTCCGGCGGCACACGGGAGCGGACCGTCCCACGCACCCAGCCGGCTCCCTTCGAGCCGACGGCGCGCCCGGCCCCGCCCGCACGGCCCGAGGCACCGCTACTGCGTCCCGTGCGCCCCCGCGCCGGAGGCCGTCGCCGGTGCCCCGAGCCGGATCGCGCCCCGCTGGTCGGCAAGTGGTTCCCCGAGCGGCGCGGCGCGCGCACCGGTTTCGTCAACGGCGGATTCGCGTACGGTTCGCCGCCGGCTGGGGACGCCGGAATCCGGCGCGGAGGCGGATCGCCGCGGCCCCGCCCAGCCCCGGGCGCGGACGCCGCTCCGCCCGCCGTGGTGTCCGCGGCAGCGCACCCCAGCGCCGCGGACACCACGGCGGCGCAGGCAGGTGCGTCGACAACCACGCGCCCGTCCAGCTGCCCTGCCCGCCCTGCCACCCTGCCCGTCGTGCCACCCTGGACGCATGCCCGAAGGTGACACGGTCTGGCAGGCCGCGAGGCGGCTGCACGGCGCGCTCGCGGGCCGGGTGCTGACCCGCAGCGATCTGCGGGTGCCCAGGTACGCCACGGTCGATCTCACCGGGCGCACGGTGCTGGACGTCACGCCGCGCGGCAAACACCTGCTCACCCGTATCGAGGGCGGTCTCACGCTGCACACACACCTGCGCATGGACGGCGCCTGGAAGGTGTACGGCGACGGCGAGCGCTGGAGCGGCGGCCCGGCGCACCAGATCCGCGTCATCCTGGGCACCGGGGAGCACACCGCGGTGGGCTACCGCCTGCCGGTCCTGCAACTGCTGCGCACTACGGAGGAATCCCGCGCCGTGGGCCATCTCGGTCCCGACCTGCTGGGCCCCGACTGGGATCCGGAAGCCGCACTCGCCAACCTGCTCGCGGACCCCGCCCGGCCCCTCGGCGAGGCCCTGCTCGACCAGCGCAACCTGGCGGGCATCGGCAATGTCTACAAGAGCGAACTCTGCTTCCTGCTCGGCGTCACCCCGTGGCTGCCGGTGGGCGCCCTGCCCGACGACCGCGCCGCGAAGCTGCCCGCCCTCGCCAAGAGGCTCCTGGAGGCCAACCGCGACCGGCCGGTCCGCACCACCACGGGCCGGCGCGGCCAGGACCTGTTCGTCTACGGCCGGGCGCCCCGCCCCTGTCTGCGCTGCCACACCCAGGTCCGGGCGGCCGACCAGGGCGACGGCTCACGGGAGCGGCCCACGTACTGGTGCCCGCACTGCCAGCAGGGCCCGGCACCGGCACCGGGTTCCACGCAGGCCCGCAGAATCCGCCCCCGCGGCAACAATTGACGTTCCGTCAGAAACGCTCGTACGGTCGGTTCATGACCGTCGACGCGTACGACCTCACCGGACGCACCGCATTCGTCACCGGCGCCGCGAGCGGCATCGGCCGTGCCTGTGCCGTGCTGCTCGCCGAGGCGGGCGCGACCGTGCACTGCGCCGACCGGGACGCGGCCGGCCTGCGTGAGACGGCGGCCCGCGTCAAGGCCCGGGGCGGCACCGCCCGCACCCATCGGCTGGACGTCACCGACCGGGCCGGGCTGCGGCAGGCCGTACGGTCCTGCGAGCGTCTGGACGTGCTGGCGGCGGTCGCCGGGATCATGCACAGCAGCCCGGTCCTGGAGACCACCGACGAGGACCTCGACCGGGTGCTGAACGTCAACTTCAAGGGCGTGCTCCACGCCTGCCAGGAGGCGGCGCGGCTGATGCTCGACCGTGGAGCGGGGGGCAGCATCGTCACCATGGCCTCGGGCGCCGTCGACACCGGCGGCCCGGGGCTGCTCTGCTACGGCGCGGCGAAGGCGGCCGTGGTCCAGCTCACGAAGACTCTGGCGGCCGAGGTCGGCCGGCACGGCATCCGGGTCAACGCGGTCGCCCCCGGCTGGATCCGCACACCGATGACCGCACGCCACGACGACGCGGCGCAGGCCCACACGGAGAACCTGATGAACCGCATGTCGCCGCTGGGCCGGGTCGGGGAGGCGGAGGAGGTCGCGCACGCCGTGCTGTACCTGGCGTCCGACGCGTCCTCGTTCACGACGGGCCAGATCCTGCGTCCGAACGGGGGAGTCGCGATGCCCTGGTGACATCACCGGCCCGCCAGGCGGCCACCCACCGCTCCGGCCCGACGGCGCCCGCGGCACACGCCTTCGGCATGCAGTGCACCGGCAGCACGCTCAGCCCCCACCCGCCGGCCGCGACGGCGCCCTCCAGTGCCCCCACATCCGCGCCCAGCACGATCCGTACGACGGCCCACGACCACGCCGCCCCGAGCCCCAGGCCCATCACCCACCGCACTGTCCGCCGCACCATGGCCGTTTCACCTCCAGCCGGACGCTAGAACGCCGCCTCACCCGCCGTGGAGGCGCATCGACGGCTCACCGATGCAGCACCGGGCCGCACCCGGACGCCCTCCGGGCGGACAGACCCCGCCGGACGGGCCCGTCACCCGCTCTCCGCCCAGAATGTCCAAACGTCCAGTGGTGAAGTCTCGGATCACACATGGATCTGCACCAGAACGCCTTTCCGGTAGCGGAATCCGGGTTTCCTTCCGGTCGGCGCCGGAGATTCGCCGTCCTTCGTGTGAGTGTCCCCCGGCCGGGCCCGAGCCGCATCCAGGAGCACCAGCCACCCGGTGGCCAACGCCACGCCGCCGTTCCGCTTCTCCGCCGCCCCGGCCGCCGTGCTCGAAGCCGGGGCCGCCCGACCGGGTCGAGGCGCGTCCGCCGACGGCCTGATCAGCCGTTCTCCGCCTGGAACATCCAGTGGTGTTTCTCCAGATCGGCTGTGATGCCGATGAGGATGTCCTGGGTCACCGGGTCCGGTTCCGCGGTCGCGGTCATCCGCTCCCGCATGCGTGTGATCACCGCGGCCAGCGCGTCCACGATCGCCCCCACCGCGTCGGCGTCCCTGACCCAGCCCTCGGGCGTCACGCCGATGCCGCTGCCGGTGGCCACCGTCGCCGCCCGCCCGTCGGGCGGGACGCCCAGCGCGGCCGCCCGCTCGGCCACGGTGTCCGAGTGGGTGCGGGCGGTGGTGACGACGTCGTCGAGCTGAAGATGGACGGACCGGAAGCGGGGGCCGACGATGTTCCAGTGGAGCTGCTTGGCGACCAGTGAGAGGTCCAGCAGGTCGACGAGGGCTCCTTGCAGCACCTCGGCCACGGTGTTGAGGTCCGCGTCATCGGACAGGGGGCTCTTGACGACGTACATCCACAGCCTCCGTTGGTTCACCGGGTCATGTCCCTCCACCATGACCGCCCCGCCCGGTACCGGCAAATGGGCGCAAAGTGAACTCCGACGGCCGAGGGGCCCGGCCTGCGCACAGCACGAAGGCCCCGGCCGCGCCCCGCGGGGTTCTCCCCGCGGCGGCCCCGGCCGGGGCCTTCCACATGTCGCGTTACAGGGCCACGCGCGTGACGGTCACGCGGCGACCACGTCCACCGCCTCTGCGGGGGCCTTGATGGTCACCCGTTCCGGTGGCACACCGGTCACCGAGACGGAACCCAGCATCGGACGAACCGGCGCAGGCACGGACTCGGTGGCCGCGGCAGACTGGGCCAGCTCGGCGAGGGCGAGTTCGTCGCTCACTTCCCTCATGAGCTCGGACATCCGTACGTCCAGCGCGTCGCAGATGGCGGAGAGCAGTTCGGAGGAAGCCTCCTTCTGCCCCCGCTCCACCTCGGAGAGATAGCCGAGCGAGACTCGGGCGGACGAGGAGACTTCGCGCAGAGTACGGCCCTGGCGTTGGCGCTGCCGACGCAGCACGTCACCCAGCAGGCGACGGAGCAGAATCATCGGTGGCTCCCTCCTCGGACCGCGTAGCCGCATCCTTCTCGCCCCACCGTACCGCTTCGCGCCGCGGCCGTGCGGGGAGCGATGTCGTGTTCACTCAGGGCTGCAAACATCAAAACCCCCCGTTCTGTTCCGTATCCTGTGCCCGCTCATTCCCGGTCTGTTCGCCCACAAGCTCCTTCAGGAGCAGTGCAAGTACGCTCCGTACACTCTCCATACGGATTTCCGCACGCCGACCGTTCAACCGCAGGGCCTCCACTTTTCCGCCACCGGCAGAACCGGACTCCGGACGGCGGGGACCGTCGACGGCGACGAACACCGTGCCCACGGGGCGGCCGTCCTGCGGTTCCGGCCCGGCCACCCCGGTCGTCGCGATGCCCCAGTCGGCGCCGAGTGCCGCACGCACTCCGGCCGCCATCTGCGCCGCGACCTGCGGATCCACCGCTCCGTTGCGGTCCAGCAGGTCGGCGTCGACGTCCAGCAGCCGGTGTTTCAGGTCGGTGGCATAGGCGGTGACCGAACCGCGGAAGGACTTCGAGGCCCCGGCGACCGCGGTGATCTCCGCCGCGACCAGACCGCCCGTCAGCGACTCCGCGACGGCGAGCGTCTCGCCTCTCACGGTCAGTAGCCGCACCACTTCGGCAGCCGCGGAATTCACCCTTCGGACTCCTCCAACACCGACGTCCGCTCGGCCATTCCCCGCCTGCGCAGCACAATGGCCTGTCTTACATAGTCGAGGCCGGTCACGACGGTCAGCACGACCGCCGCCGCCATCACCCAGAACCGCAGGGTGGCCAGCCAGCCCGTCAGCGCCAGCACGTACATGCCCACGGCCACGCCCTGGGTGAGCGTCTTGAGCTTGCCGCCGCGGCTCGCGGGAATCACGCCGTACCGGATGACGAGGAAACGCAGCAGGGTGATGCCCAGTTCCCGGCCCAGGATGACGACCGTCACCCACCAGGGCAGGTCGTCGAGGGCCGAGAGACAGATCAGGGCCGCCCCCATGATCGCCTTGTCGGCGATGGGGTCGGCGATCTTCCCGAAGTCGGTGACCAGGTCGTAGGTGCGTGCCAGGTGACCGTCGAACAGGTCGGTGATCATGGCGATGGCGAAGGCGGCCCAGGCGAGCGAGCGCCAGGCCGGGTCATAGCCGCCGTCGGCCAGCATGAGTGCCACAAAACCGGGGACGAGGAGCAGCCGGAGCATCGTCAGCAGATTGGCGACGTTCCAGACGCTGGCCTGGTTGACGGCCGCCGCCGCCAGTTTCCCGCCGCGCGCGGGCCTCGTCGCGCCCTGCGCGCCGGAGACGGCCGCGCCCGCCGGTTCTTCGGCGGCGGAGCCCGGGGCCCCCTGCGCGCCGGAGGAGCCGCCCGCAGCGGATGCCGGGACTCCCGTCATCTGCCCGCCTCCTCACTACACGCGAGCGAGCCCTCAAGCGGCTCGGCCACCAGGTCGACACCTTCCGTACCGACCACCTTCGCCTCGACCATACGACCGACGCTCAGGCCCGCGCCGCTCGTGAGCAGCACCTGGCCGTCCGTCTCCGGCGCCTGGTGCGCGCCGCGGCCGTACACCCCGTCCTCGGCGTCGCCGACGGCGCCGTGGTCGTCCTGTCCGACGGACTCGACCAGTACCTGCACGGTTTCGCCCATGCGTTCCTCGGCCCGCTGCGAGACGAGTTCCTCGGCCAGCCGGGACACATGCGCAAGGCGCTCGGCCACGACGTCCTCGTCGAGCTTGCCGTCGTACGTCGCCGCTTCCGTGCCCTCCTCGTCGGAGTAGCCGAAGACGCCGATGGCATCCAGTCGGGCGTGGTTCAGGAAGCGTTCGAGTTCGGCGAGGTCGGCCTCCGTCTCGCCGGGGAAACCGACGATGAAGTTGGAGCGCACGCCGGCCTGCGGGGCCTTGGACCGGATGGTGCCGAGCAGTTCCAGGAACCGGTCGGTGTCGCCGAAGCGGCGCATCGCGCGCAGCACGCCGGGCGCGGAGTGCTGGAAGGACAGGTCGAAGTAGGGGGCGACCTTCGGGGTGGAGGTCAGCACATCGATCAGCCCCGGGCGCATCTCGGCCGGCTGGAGGTAGCTGACCCGTACCCGCTCGATGCCGTCGACCTCGGCCAGCTCGGGCAGCAGCGACTCAAGGAGGCGGATGTCGCCCAGGTCCTTGCCGTAGGAGGTGTTGTTCTCGGAGACCAGCATGATCTCCTTGACGCCCTGCTCGGCCAGCCACCGCGTCTCGTTCAGCACGTCGCTCGGGCGGCGCGAGATGAAGGAGCCGCGGAAGGACGGGATGGCGCAGAAGGAGCAGCGCCGGTCGCAGCCGGAGGCGAGCTTGACCGAGGCGACCGGGGCTCCGTCCAGGCGACGGCGCAGGGGCGCACGGGGTCCCGAGGCCGGGGCGACGCCGTCGGGGAGGTCCGTCGGCGCGTGCCCGGGCAGCGCGACCGAGGCGGCCGACTTCTGGCGCTCGGCGGGGCTGATCGGCAGCAGCTTGCGCCGGTCGCGCGGGGTGTGCGCGGCGTGGATACCGCCGCTCAGGATCGTCTGCAGACGGTCGGAGATGCTCGCGTAGTCGTCGAACCCGAGCACGCCGTCGGCCTCGGGGAGGGCGTCGGCCAGTTCCTTGCCGTATCGCTCGGCCATGCAGCCCACCGCCACCACGGCCTGCGTTCTGCCCTGCCCCTTGAGGTCGTTGGCCTCCAGGAGTGCGTCGACGGAGTCCTTCTTGGCGGCCTCGACGAAGCCACAGGTGTTGACCACGGCGACATCGGCGTCCGTGGCGTCCTCGACGAGCTGCCAGCCGTCCGCCTCCAAGCGGCCTGCGAGCTCCTCCGAGTCCACCTCGTTACGGGCGCAGCCGAGTGTGACGAGTGCGACGGTACGGCGTTCAGGCATGCGCTCAAGACTACTTCGTCTCACTGACAGCCTCTGTCGACGGGGTTGGCGATCATGACCGACCCCGCCGACGGGACAGCCCCCGGGGTCCGCCTAACCGACCTCGGGGTCGCCCTTGGTGTACGTGAGGCGTTCCACGGCTCCCGGCTGGAAGTCGTCCTGGATCTTCTTGCCGTTGACGTAGAGCTGGATCGCCCCGGCGTCGCCGAGGATGAGGTTGACCTTCGAGCTGTCCTGGAAGGTCTTGGAATCGCCCTTCTCCAGGAGCCCGTCGAACAGCATCCGGCCGTTGTGGTCCTTGGCCGAGATCCAGCTGCGTCCGTCGGCGGCGCTCACCTGGACGGTCACCTTGTCCTGCGGGGCGGCCGCAATGGCGCTGTCGGACGGCGCGGGCGTCTGGTCGGCGGGCTTGGTGTCGGTCGGCTTCGGCGTGGCCGGCTTGCTGGTCGTGGGCGTGGCACCCTCGGCGACCTGCGCCTTGGCGTCGTTCCCGCTGTCGCCGCCCTTGAACGCGGTGAAGCCGACGAAGCCGATCACGGCGACGATCGCGGCGACCATGGCCGCCGTCCAGTTGGGTCCGCGCCGCTCGGGTCGGATGCGTTCCGCCTCGAACAGCGGTGCGGCCGGCGTGGGCGCGGGCCGTCCGCCGTGCTCGGTGTCGTACTGCGTAAGGAGCGGGGCGGGATCGAGGCGGACGGCCTTGGCCAGGGTCCGGATGTGCCCGCGGGCGTACACGTCTCCGCCACAGGGGCCGAAGTCGTCCGCCTCGATGGCGTGCACGATGGCGATGCGGACGCGAGTGGCGCTGCTGACGTCGTCAACGGTCAGCCCGGCCGCGATGCGCGCCTGCTGGAGGGCGCGGCCGACGGAGACTCGGGATTCCTCGGACACGTCTGGGAACGGACGCTCGTCTTCAGGGGAGTTGCCGATGGACACGGGGGCGCCTTTCGAGCGTGTAGCCACCTGTGCTGGAAGTTCAGTCTAGGGGGGGTGTGAAAGGGTGGGGCAACCGGGCAGTACGACTTTGTACGCCATCGGAATGGCCGGTCATCCCGATGACGGGTCAGGCCCGGACCGCTCCGGGGTCCGCGCCTGGCCACTCGCTCAACTTGACGTATGTCCAAGGGAAACGGTTGCTCGCCGGTCTCTAACAGGTGGATCACGGTGCCGCTGCCACCCCTCTCGGACCGCCGAACGGCCCGTCCCTAACCTTCAGACTCCCCGCGTATCACGGCGAGCACGCCGTCGAGTTCGTCGGGTTTCACCAGAACGTCACGGGCCTTGGATCCCTCGCTGGGCCCGACGACGCCGCGGGACTCCATGAGGTCCATGAGCCGGCCCGCCTTGGCGAACCCGACGCGCAGCTTGCGCTGCAGCATCGACGTCGATCCGAACTGTGTGGAGACGACCAGTTCGGCCGCCTGGCACAGCAGGTCGAGGTCGTCTCCGATGTCCTCGTCGATCTCCTTCTTCTGTTTGCTGCCGACGGTGACGTCTTCCCGGAAGACGGGAGCCATCTGCTCCTTGCAGTGCCGGACGACGGCCGCGACCTCCTCCTCGGTGACGAAGGCGCCCTGCATACGGGTCGGCTTGTTCGCGCCCATCGGCAGGAACAGCCCGTCGCCCTTGCCGATCAGCTTCTCGGCGCCGGGCTGGTCGAGGATGACGCGCGAGTCGGCGAGCGAGGAGGTGGCGAACGCGAGCCGCGAGGGCACGTTCGCCTTGATCAGACCGGTGACCACGTCGACCGACGGGCGCTGGGTGGCGAGCACCAGGTGGATGCCGGCCGCGCGCGCGAGCTGCGTGATGCGCACGATCGCGTCTTCCACGTCGCGCGGCGCGACCATCATCAGGTCGGCCAGCTCGTCGACGATGACCAGCAGGTACGGGTACGGCTGGAGTTCCCGTTCGCTGCCCTCCGGGGGCTTCACCTTGCCGACCCGGACGGCCTCGTTGAAGTCGTCGATGTGCCGGTAGCCGTAGGCGGCCAGGTCGTCGTAGCGCAGATCCATCTCGCGCACCACCCACTGGAGCGCCTCGGCCGCCCGCTTGGGGTTGGTGATGATCGGCGTGATCAGGTGCGGGATGCCCTCGTAGGCGGTCAGCTCCACGCGCTTGGGGTCGACCAGGACCATGCGTACGTCCTCGGGGGTCGCCCGCATCATGACGGAGGTGATCAGGCAGTTGATGCAGGACGACTTGCCGGAGCCGGTGGCGCCGGCGACGAGCACGTGCGGCATCTTGGCGATGTTCGCCATCACATAGCCGCCCTCGACGTCCTTGCCGAGCGCGACCAGCATCGGATGGTCGTCCTCGGCGGCGTCCGCGAGGCGCAGCACGTCACCGAGGTTGACCATCTCCCGGTCGGTGTTCGGGATCTCGATGCCGACCGCGGACTTGCCGGGGATGGGGCTGATGATCCGCACGTCGGGGCTGGCGACGGCGTACGCGATGTTCTTGGTGAGCGCGGTGATCCGCTCGACCTTGACGGCGGGGCCCAGCTCGACCTCGTAGCGGGTGACCGTCGGCCCGCGGGTGAAGCCGGTGACGGCCGCGTCGACCTTGAACTCGGTGAAGACGTTGGTGAGCGAGGCGACGATCGCGTCGTTGGCCGCACTGCGCGCCTTGCCCGGGCCGCCGCGCTCCAGCAGGTCGAGCGAGGGCAGGGAGTAGGTGATGTCGCCGGACAGCTGGAGCTGTTCCGCACGCGGGGGCAGGTCGCGGATCTCGTCGGGTGCCGCCTTGGTCAGGTCGGGCACGACCGCGTCGGCCTTCAGTTTCTCCTGCTTGGGGCGCGCGGCCGGGACCGGGACCGGCGTCGGCGTGGTCTCCTCGCGGTCACCCACGCTCACACCCTGGGTGAGGTCGGCCACCAGCGGCGAGGGCGGCATGCCGTGCAGGACGGCGCCGTCGAGGTCGGCGGCGGCCGCCGCGGCGATGTCCACGGCGTCCAGCCGCCGGTCCGGCGCGGGCTGCGGCACCGCGGAGCGCCTGGGCCGGCCTCGGCGCTTGGTGAGCGCCTCCTGCTCGGCACCGTCCGGGTCGTACGCCGGGGAGCCGCCCTGGCGTCCGCGGGGGCGCGCGGGCAGGGCCTCGCGCCATTGATCCTCGTAGCGGTCGTCGTCCTCGTCGTGCCGGTCGCCCTCGGGGTCGTGCAGCACGCCGAGCCGTACGCCGACCGCCCGCAGCCGCTGCGGGACGGCGTTGACCGGGGTGGCCGTGACGACGAGCAGCCCGAAGATCGTGAGCAGCACGAGCAGCGGCACGGCCAGTACGTCGGTCATCGTGTACGACAGCGGGGTCGCCGCCGCCCAGCCGATGAGACCGCCGGCGTCCCTTATGGCCTGCATCCCGTCGCTGCGGGCGGGCGAGCCGCAGGCGATGTGGACCTGTCCGAGCACGCCGATGACCAGCGCCGACAGCCCGATCACGATGCGGCCGTTGGCCTCCGGTTTCTCGGGATGGCGGACGAACCGCACGGCGATCACCGCGAGCAGTATCGGCACCAGCAGGTCGAGCCGGCCGAAGGCGCCGGTCACCAGGATCTCCACGAGGTCACCGACCGGGCCGCGCAGATCGGCCCAGGTGCCGGCGGCGACGATCAGCGCGATGCCGAACAGCAGCAGCGCGACGCCGTCCTTGCGGTGCGCCGGGTCGAGGTTCTTCGCACCCTGCCCTATCCCGCGGAAGACGGCGCCGACGGCGTGCGCGAGGCCGAGCCAGAGCGCGCGCACGAGCCGGTAGACGCCCCCGGTGGGACTGGGTGCCGGCTTGGGCGCCGGCTTCTTCGCCGCGGCCTTCTTGGCAGGAGCCTTCTTCGCGGGGGCCTTCTTCGCCGCAGCCTTCGCCGGAGCAGCCGCCTTCTTGGCGGGCTGCTTCTTGGCTGCGGAGGGACGTGAGGCCATGGATGTGAGATTACCGGGAGAGACGACAGCGGACACGCGTGCCCAGAGCTTCACCCGTTCGTGTCGCCCGTAACGGGGCACGGAACTGACGCACGCTCATGCGCAACTGCGGGCCGGGCGGGCGTCAGTTCTGTGTCGGCAGCGTCGGGGCACCGCCGCCGGTGCCGGGCTCCAGCGCGTCGAGCGCCCGGCGCAACCCCGTGAGTTTGCGTTCGAGATGGGCGGCCGTGGCCACCGCCGCCGCGTCCGCGGACTCGTCGTCCAACTGCTTGGACAGCGCCTCCGCCTGCTCCTCGACGGCCGCGAGCCGCGCCGACAGCTCCGCGAGCAGCCCCGCCGGCTCCTTGCCGGGGCCGACCGCGCCCTTGCCGCCGCCCTCCAACTGGAGCCGCAGCAGCGCCGCCTGCTCCCGCAGCTGACAGTTCTTCATGTACAGCTCGACGAACACCGAGACCTTCGCGCGCAGCACCCACGGGTCGAAGGGCTTGGAGATGTAGTCCACCGCGCCCGCGGCGTACCCCCGGAAGGTGTGGTGCGGGCCGTGATTGATCGCGGTGAGGAAGATGATCGGGATGTCCCGGGTCCGCTCCCGCCGCTTGATGTGCGCGGCGGTCTCGAAACCGTCCATGCCCGGCATCTGGACATCCAGCAGAATGACCGCGAAGTCGTCCGTGAGCAGTGCTTTGAGCGCTTCCTCCCCGGACGATGCCCGCACCAGCGTCTGATCGAGCGCAGAGAGGATGGCCTCCAGCGCCAGCAGATTCTCCGGCCGGTCATCGACCAGGAGGATCTTGGCCTTCTGCACCATGGCCCGCCCTCCTCGCCCCGGCGGTACACCGGGCGCCGCCCCAGGGGACGACTCCCTTTCGCCGCCCGTCCTTGTGCCGGTCATGGTAGCCGCACCCCGCCCGTCACCACACCCTGTCACCGCGATGTCACTGTGCACATAGCAAAAACGCGGCAGGGGACCGGATGGTTCCCCGAAACCCACACCATCACACGGCCTCCTCGTGCATCCACTGCCGCATCACCGTCAGCAGATGGTCCGGATCGACCGGCTTCGTGACGTAGTCGGACGCCCCCGACTCGATCGCCTTCTCCCGGTCGCCCTTCATCGCCTTCGCGGTCAGCGCGATGATCGGCAGCCCGGCGAACTGGGGCATCCGGCGGATCGCGGTGGTCGTCGCGTACCCGTCCATCTCGGGCATCATGATGTCCATCAGCACGACCGCCACATCGTCGTGCTGCTCCAGGACCTCGATGCCCTCGCGGCCGTTCTCGGCGTACAGCACGGACAGGCCGTGCTGCTCCAGGACGCTGGTGAGGGCGAAGACGTTGCGGATGTCGTCGTCGACGATCAGCACCTTCTCGCCGCCGAACCGCACGCCTCGGCACGCCTGCGGGACCGGTTCCTGCTCGGCGGCCGACCACTGCCCGGGCCGCTGTTCGACCACCGGGGCACCCCTGCGGCGGCGCCTGAAGAGGGCCGCGGCGCCGTTCTGCGTCTCCTGGTACGACTTCACCTCGGCCGGCGTCTCGATCTCGGCGCCGGACAGCTCGGACAGCGGCTGCTCGGAGGCCACCAGGTCGCCCGCCGCCAGCGCGGGCGCCGGCTGCTGATAGCCCTGCGGCGGCAATTCGCTCGGATGCAACGGCAAATACAAGGTGAACGTGGAGCCGCGTCCCGGTTCGCTCTGCGCGTGGATCTCACCACCGAGCAGCTGCGCGATCTCCCGCGAGATCGACAGCCCAAGACCCGTGCCGCCGTACTTGCGGCTGGTCGTGCCGTCCGCCTGCTTGAACGCCTCGAAGATGACCCGCATCTTGCTGGCCGCGATGCCGATCCCGGTGTCGGTCACCGAGAACGCGATCAGCTCCGCGTCCGGGTCGGTGAGCGAACCGGCCTCCAGCAGCTGCTCCCGGACGCCCACCGGGACGTCCGCACCGGCCGGCCTGATCACCAGCTCGACCGATCCGGAGTCGGTGAACTTCACCGCGTTCGACAACAGGTTCCGCAGCACCTGGAGCAGACGCTGCTCGTCCGTGTGGAGCGTGGCAGGCAGCTCCGGAGAGACCCGTACGGACAGGTCGAGGCCCTTCTCCGCGGTCAGCGGGCGGAAGGTGGCCTCCACGTAGTCCACCAGCTGGACGAGCGCGATCCGCGTCGGCGAGACGTCCATCTTGCCCGCCTCGACCTTCGACAGGTCCAGGATGTCGTTGATCAGCTGGAGCAGGTCGGAACCGGCCCCGTGGATCGTCTCGGCGAACTCGACCTGCTTCGGGGTCAGGTTGGAGTCGGCGTTGTCGGCGAGCAGCTTGGCCAGGATCAGCAGCGAGTTGAGCGGGGTGCGCAGCTCGTGCGACATGTTGGCCAGGAACTCGCTCTTGTAGCGCATGGAGACCGCCAGCTGCTCGGCGCGCTCCTCCAGGACCTGCCGCGCCTCTTCGATCTCGGTGTTCTTGACCTCGATGTCCCGGTTCTGCTGGGCCAGCAGCTCGGCCTTCTCCTCCAGTTCCGCGTTGGACGCCTGCAACGCCTTCTGCCGGTTCTCCAACTCGGCCGATCGCTCCCGCAGTTGCTCGGTCAGCTCCTGCGACTGCTTCAGCAGCACCTCGGTCTTGGTGTTCACGGAGATGGTGTTGACGCTGGTCGCGATCATCTCGGCGATCTGGTTGAGGAAGTCCTTCTGGATCTGCGTGAACGGCGTGAAGGACGCCAGCTCGATCACACCGAGCACCGTTCCCTCGAACAGCACCGGCAGCACGATCACCTGGGCGGGCGGCGCCTCGCCGAGCCCCGAGGAGATCTTCAGGTAGCCGCTGGGCGCGTTCTCCACCAGGATCGTGCGTTTCTCCTTGGCGGCCGTCCCGATCAGCGCCTCACCGGGCCGGAACGACGTCGGCATGGAACCCATGGAGTAGCCGTACGAACCGAGCATGCGCAGCTCGTAGGCGTCCTCGCGCTCGTCGTTCATGTCCTTGCCGTCGAGCAGCGGCATCGCCAGGAAGAACGCGCCGTGCTGCGCGGAGACCACCGGCGTCAGCTCGCTCATGATCAGCGAGGCGACGTCCTCCAGGTCGCGGCGGCCCTGCATCAGCGCGGAGATGCGCGCGAGGTTGCCCTTGAGCCAGTCCTGCTCCTTGTTGGCGATCGTGGTGTCGCGCAGGTTGGCGATCATCTTGTTGATGTAGTCCTGAAGCTCCTGGATCTCGCCGGACGCGTCGACGTCGATCTTCAGGTTCAGGTCGCCCCGGGTCACCGCGGTCGCCACGCGCGCGATGGCGCGCACCTGCCGGGTCAGGTTCCCGGCCATCTCGTTCACGGACTCGGTCAGGTCGCGCCAGGTGCCGTCCACGTCACGCACGCGTGCCTGCCCGCCGAGCTGGCCCTCCGTGCCCACCTCGCGGGCGACCCGGGTGACCTCCTCGGCGAAGCTCGACAACTGGTCGACCATGGTGTTGATCGTCGTCTTCAGTTCGAGGATCTCGCCCCGGGCATCGATGTCGATCTTCTTCGTCAGGTCGCCCTTGGCGATGGCCGTCGTGACCATGGCGATGTTGCGCACCTGACCGGTCAGGTTGGACGCCATCTGGTTCACCGACTCGGTGAGGTCCTTCCACGTGCCGGCCACGCCCGGGACGTGCGCCTGGCCGCCGAGGATGCCGTCCGTGCCCACCTCGCGGGCCACCTTGGTCACCTGGTCGGCGAACGAACTCAGCGTCTTGACCATCGTGTTGATGGTGTCGGCGAGCTGCGCCACCTCGCCGCGCGCCTCGATCGTCACCTGACGGGTCAGGTCGCCGTTGGCGACGGCCGCCGACACCTGGGAGATGTTGCGCACCTGCATGGTCAGGTTGTTGGCCATGAGGTTCACGTTGTTGCTGAGGTCCTTCCAGATGCCCGTGACCCCCGGCACGTGCGCCTGGCCGCCGAGGATCCCCTCGGTGCCCACCTCGCGGGCCACCCGGGTCACCTGCTCGGCGAAGGACGACAGCTGGTCGACCATGGTGTTGACCGTGGTGACGAGTTCGAGGATCTCGCCCTTGGCGTCGACGGTGATCTTCTTCGACAGGTCGCCCTTGGCGACCGCGGTGGTGACCTCGGCGATGTTGCGGACCTGGATGGTCAGGTTGTTCGCCATGAAGTTCACGGACTGCGTGAGGTCTTTCCAGGTGCCCGCGACCCCCTGGACCTCCGCCTGGCCGCCCAGCATGCCCTCGGTGCCCACCTCGCGCGCGACGCGCGTGACCTCCTGGGCGAACGACGACAGCTGGTCGACCATCGTGTTCAGGGTGTTCTTCAGCTCCTGGATCTCCCCGCGCGCGTCCACGGTGATCTTCTGGGACAGGTCGCCCCGCGCCACCGCCGTGGCCACCTGCGCGATGTTGCGGACCTGGGCGGTGAGGTTGCCGGCCATGCCGTTCACGGAGTCGGTCAGATCGCGCCACACGCCCGCCACGCCGGGCACCTGCGCCTGCCCGCCGAGGCGGCCCTCGGTACCCACCTCGCGGGCCACCTTGGTCACCTGGTCGGCGAAGGCGGACAGCTGGTCCACCATCGTGTTGATGGTGTTCTTCAGCTCCAGGATCTCCCCGCGCGCGTCGACGTCGATCTTCTGCGACAGGTCGCCCCGCGCCACCGCCGTCGTCACCTGGGCGATCTGCCGCACCTGGGAGGTCAGATTGCCCGCCATGAAGTTGACGGAGTCCGTCAGCTCCTTCCAGGTGCCCGAGACGCCGTCCACGCGGGCCTGACCGCCCAGGCGGCCCTCCGTGCCCACGTCCCGGGCCATCCGGGTCACCTGGTCGGCGAAGCTCGACAGCTGGTCCACCATCGTGTTCACGGTGTTCTTCAGCTGGAGCATCTCGCCGGAGACGTCGACCGTGACCTTCTGCGACAGATCGCCGTTGGCCACCGCCGTCGTCACCTGGGCGATGTTGCGGACCTGACCGGTGAGGTTGCGGAACGCCGTGTTGACCGAGTCCGTGAGGTCCTTCCAGGTCCCCGCGGCGCCCGGCACCTGCGCCTGGCCACCCAGCTCGCCCTCGACCCCGACCTCCCGCGCCACCCGCGTGACCTCGGCGCCGAACGCGGAGAGCTGGTCCACCATCCCGTTGACGGTGTTCTTCAGCTCCAGCATCTCGCCGGCCACGTCGACGGTGACCGTCTGCGACAGATCACCGCTCGCCACCGCCGTGGTCACCGCGGCGATGTCCCGCACCTGCGTGGTCAGGTTCCGGAACACCGTGTTCACCGAGTCCGTGAGGTCCTTCCAGGTCCCCGCGGCGCCCGGCACGTTCGCCTGCCCGCCGAGCCGCCCCTCGCCGCCGACCTCGTTGGCCACGCGCGTGACCTCGTCGGCGAAGATCCGCAGCGTCTCGGTCATCTGGTTGATCGTCTCGGCGAGCTGCGCGACCTCGCCGCGCGCCGGGACGGTCACCTTCTGCGACAGATCACCGTTGGCGACCGCCGTGGTGACCTGTGAGATTCCCCGCACCTGGGCGGTGAGGTTGCCCGCCATGGTGTTGACCGAGTCGGTCAGTTCCTTCCACACGCCGGCCACCCCGGGCACCTGCGCCTGGCCGCCCAGGATGCCCTCGGTGCCCACCTCGCGTGCGACCCGCGTCACCTCGGACGAGAACGCGGACAGCTGCTCCACCATCGTGTTGACGGTGTTCTTCAGCTCCAGCATCTCGCCGGCCACATGCACGGTGACCTTGCGCGACAGGTCACCGCGGGCGACCGCGGTGGTCACCAGCGCGATGTCCCGGACCTGCGCGGTGAGCCGGTTGGCCATGGTGTTGACGGACTCCGTCAGGTCCTTCCAGGAACCGGACATACCGCGCACCCGGGCCTGGCCGCCCAGCTTGCCCTCGGTGCCCACCTCGCTGGCCACGCGCGTGACCTCGTCCGTGAACGTGGACAACTGGTCGACCAGATTGTTGACGGTCCGCCCGACCCGGAGGAACTCGCCCCGCAGCGGGTGCCCGGTGCCGTCCGGCCCGTGCGTGCGCAGTTCCATGCGCGGCGACAGATCGCCCTCGGCCACCGCGGTCAGCACCCGGCCGACCTCGGAGACGGGCCGTACGAGGTCGTCGACGAGCGCGTTGGACGCGTCGATCGCGGCGGCCCAGGAGCCCTCGCAGGCCCCCGTCTCCAGCCGTTCCGTGAGCTTTCCCTCACGTCCCACCATGCGCCGCACCCGCGACAGCTCACCCGTCAGGTGCAGATTGCGGTCGGCCACCTCGTTGAAGACCGCGGCGATCTCGGACATCACGCCGTCGCCGGAGACGGTGAGCCGCTTGCGGAAGTTCCCCTCGCGCATCGCGACGAGCGCCGCCAGCAGCCGGTTCAGGGCAGCGGTGTCCACCGTGGTGGTACCGCCCTGCTTTCCCAGGGAGCGTCCGCCTTTCGCGCGCGTTTTCGTGGCCCGCGTCGCTGCGCCAGACTCCACTGTGTCCCTCCCGCGGGGCTCGACCGTCACTGCTGTGCTCGTCGGGTACTGCCGAACGGTGTTCCGGTTACTCCGGCGTACCGGTTACTGCTGGGTATTTCTTCCAGATGCGCTCCGGCCACACCAAGGGCTGCTGCCCCCCGTGCACAGAACACACTCAGCCTGTCCGGACCTTCACAAGAAGCCTGCCCAGTGTTTCACCCCTGCGGAACCAGGCCATAACAGTTCGGCAGCTTCGCACACCGTCCACACACCCCGGGGGCGTAAAGACCGGCGACCGGCATCCGTCCGGACGGCGAAGGTAAGTAACCTTGCATGCGGCTGTCCAGCCGCACCGGTCCGTCCGGCCTGGGCGGTGGCAGGAGAACGACCGGGCATCGGAGGGACGGCCGCAGAACCATGACCACGGGACTGATCCCCGGGGGACAGCCCCCGGACCGGCCGAAGGGGGCGCGGATGCCGCAGCAGCGGCGTGAGCAGGTCGGCCACGCAGCCCTGCCCGTCGACAACCGGCCGAGGAGTTCTGTGATCACCGCGCGCGCGGCCGCCAGCTTCGAGCCCGTCGGACGATCCGTCGCGACCGCCCGGTCCTTCGTCCGCGACACCCTCCAGGGCTGGGGCTTCGCCGACATCGTCGACGACGCCGTGGTCCTCACCAGCGAACTCGTCACCAACGCGGTGGTGCACGCGGGCACGCACGCCGACGTGCTGTGCCTGCGCACCGAGGACGGCGTACGCATCGAGGTGGCCGACCGCTACCCGGAGCGCGAACTGCCCGTGCAGAGCGCCGCGATCGCCATGGGCAGCCCGGACCGCGAGGGCGGCCGCGGACTCCAGCTGTGCGCGGCCCTGGCCGCCCGCTGGGGTGTCGAGTACACGCCCACGCACAAGAATGTCTGGTTCCAACTCGACCTGCCAGAACGGCCGGTCGGCACCCGCGCGGCCGGACCGTCGCTGCCCGCCGACCTGCTCCCGCTCGCCGACGGCCGGGTCCGCGTGGCGGTCGTCCAGATCGACCGCGAGGGCGCCATCACGTCCTGGAACGAGGACGCGGAGGACCTGTTCGGCTACACCGCCGACCAGGTCACCGGCAAGCCCCTCACCGATCTCGCGGCCTGGCCGCACACGCCCGGCACCAGCACCGGCATCGTGGAGGCGCTGCGCCTGTCGCGCTGGGAGGGCAGTTACGGCATCCGCGGCGCCGACGGCCGGGTCACCTCCGTGTACGCCTCGCACCTGCGGGTACGCGACACGGGCGGCGAACCCTCCACCGTCTGCCTGCTGGTGCGGGACCACGAACGCGCCGTTCTGCAGACTCCGTTGCGCGTCCCGGCCTCCGACACTCCCCCGGCCTCCGACGGCCAGAGCACGGACCCGTTCGAGGTCTTCATCGGCTCCCCCGCCCCGGACGACCTCGACGGCCTCCTCCAGCGCACCGTGGAGCGCGCCCGCGACATGCTCGACGGCGACTCCGCCTTCCTGCTGCTGGCGACCGACGACGAAACGGAGCTGGAGGTCCGCGCCTCCACCGGCCTGCCCTCGGCCCGTCAGCGCTTCGCGCGCGTGCCCGTCGAGGCGGGCCCCGGCCGGTACGGCTCGGCCCGCATGCCCGCCGTCCACGACGACCTCACGGCCGTCCCGGGCGCCGTTCCGCTGCTGGCCGGCACCGGCATGCGCTCGGTGGTCACCGTCCCGCTCAAGGTGGAGGGCCGCCTCACGGGCTCCCTGGGCGTCGCCGCGGAGGCGCCCGGCCGATACTCCAACGAGGAGGCCCTGCGCCTCCAGTTCGCCGCCGACCGCATCGCCCTGGCCGTGGAATCGGCCCGCCTGGGCGAACTGGAGCGGCTGCGCCGTGGCTCGCTGAGCTTCCTCGTGGAGGCCTCCGACCTGCTCGCCGGCACCCTGGACCGGGACCAGACGCTGGCCCTGATGGCCCAGATGACGGTGCCCACCCTGGCCACCTGGTGCGCCGTCTACACCATCGCCGACCAGGCCTCGGACCCCTATCTGTCGTATGTCCTGCACGAGGACGAGGAACTCATCGACGGCATCAAGTCGTTGCTGTCGAAGATCGCGCCGCCGGATCCGGTGCCCACTCCGGGTGCCCGGGTCTGGACGGCCCCCGGCGAGGTGGCCCACCAGGCGGCGCTGCGCACCTCCATGCGCAGCCTCGGCCTGACCGGCGGACCGCCCCACCAGGTCTCCGCCGGCATCGGCCCGACGCTCGCCACGGCGGCCGCGGTCGGCGGCGAGACCGTGGTCCTGCCGCTCGTCGCCCGCAACCGCGTCATCGGCATGCTGACCCTGGGCAAGCCGACCGACGAACACTTCCGGCAGGAAATCCTCGAACTGGCCGAGGACCTGTCCCGCCGGGCCGCACTGGCCCTGGACAACGCCCGGCTGTACTCGGAGCGCACGGCCATCAGCCAGGCCCTCCAGCGCAGCCTGCTGCCGCCGGGCACCCCGCACATCGAGGGCGTCGAGGTCGAGGTCATCTACCGCGCGGCCGGCGAGGGCAACGAGGTCGGCGGCGACTTCTACGACGTCTTCCCGATCAGCGACGACGCCTACGGCTTCGCCATCGGCGACGTCTGCGGCACGGGCCCCAACGCGGCGGCCGTGACCGGCCTCGCCCGCCACGCGCTGCGCCTGCTGGCCCGCGAGGGCCTGAGCGGCCCTTCGGTCCTGGAACGCCTGAACTCGGCCATCCTCGACGAGGGTTCCCGCAGCCGGTTCCTGACGCTCCTGTACGGCGAGATGCGCCCGCAGGCGGACGGCAGCGCGGAGTTGAAGGTGGTGTGCGCCGGCCACCCGCTCCCCCTGCGGCTGCGCCAGGACGGCACGGTGGAGCCGGCGGCCGAACCCCAGCCCCTCCTCGGCGTCATCGAGGATCTGGAGCTGTACGAGGAAACGGTCACCCTCGACCCGGGCGACGTGCTGCTCTGCGTCACGGACGGCGTCACCGAACGCCGTGAGGGTTCCCGCATGTTGGGCGACGACGGACTCGCGGACGTCCTCACCACCTGCACGGGCCTGACGGCGGGCGCGGTCGCGGCCCGCATCATGCGCGCGGTGGAACGCTTCGCCTCCGACGCGCCGTCCGACGACATGGCCATCCTGGCGATGCGCGTCCCGGAACTCCAGTAGGACGGAAGGGCCGAGAAGGAATCGAGGCATGAGAAAGGGCCCCACCCGGTCGGGTGGGGCCCTTTCTCATCGGAGCCCCCAAACGGAATCGAACCGTTGACCTTCTCCTTACCATGGAGACGCTCTACCGACTGAGCTATAGGGGCCTGTCGCCTTTTTGAGGTTTCCCTCGCGGCAACGGACCAGAGCATACCCTGAGTGCAGCCGTGCTCCCAAACTCGTTCAGTGCCGCTCAGAAGGCGGGCTGAAGCAGTCCGCCGAGCGCATTGCACGCGGAGGCGATCCGCTGCATGTCCCGCTTCGTCAACGAGGCGTCCACGGGCAGCGCCAGCGTCTCGTCGGCGGCCCGCTCGGTCTCCGGCAGCGACACGCATCGACGGAACTCCGGCATCCGGTGCACGGGCGTCTTCACCGGCACCCGGCACTCAACTCCCCTGGCCCGTACGGCCCGTGCGAAGGCGTCCCGGTCCGGCCTGCCGTTCCCGGGCACGCGCACGACGTACTGCTGGAAGGTGTGCCCGTCACCGCCGTCGGGGGTGCGTACGCCGCGCAGCCTGGCGTCGAGGTAGGCGGCCCGCTGCCGCCGTTGGGCGATCTCGTCGTACGGCACCTCGGACTCGATCCGTTCCAGCACCAGGAGCCCGTGCCGCCGCCCTGTCCCGTGCAACTGCCCCAGGTCCGCCCGCCGCCCGAAGCGGTGCACGACCACGACCGCCGCGGTACGGGAGGTTACGGCCGCTTCGACGGCGGAGGCGTCCAGGCAGTAGGTCACCGGGTCTATGTCGGCGAACACCGGGAGCGCACCGGCGAGGGTCACGGCCTCGGCGACCTCGACGTTCCCGAAGGCCGGCACGACGACCTCGTCACCGACTCCGACACCGGCGGCCCTGAGCATGGCAGCAGTACCCATGTGCTGGATGCTGAGCGCGCAACGTGAACGTCACGTTACGGCAAACAAAAAAGGGTTGGGCCCCGAACCGAAGTTCAGAGCCCAACCCTTGAAGAATAGTTCGGCGGTGTCCTACTCTCCCACAGGGTCCCCCCTGCAGTACCATCGGCGCTGTAAGGCTTAGCTTCCGGGTTCGGAATGTAACCGGGCGT